>JBFRWB010000207.1:0-2841 GCA_051439375.1 Microcystaceae cyanobacterium | reverse complement strand
GCAAATAACCGTTGTTTGACAATGTTATAAATCTCAATATCATTACTAGGGGTCAACACCCGTTCTTGTCGGGCTGACGCTTTGATTAATTCTTGAAGTTCAATGGTTTCAGCAGCAAAAGTATCCGTTGAAGAGGCTAACGAATAAACGAAAACCAAATGATTACAGGCCGCTGCTAAGTCCATCAAGGAGAAGAGAAAATTAACAACCTGCTTGGCTAAATTACTATCTTTTATCGCTTTCCCTTTAGCTGCACTTAAATAACGGGCAATTTCATCAAGGATAATGACAGTGGGTTTCTCCTGCATTAACCGTTCCATTACTGAAGTACCAGGACTCACCCCCGATTGATCACTGGCTTGTAATAATTGATATCCTTCAATACCCCCAATTTGATAAGCGAACTCTCCCCATAAAGTGTAAGTGGTTATGCCTATATCTTCGTGATAAATGCCATTAATCGGATCTAAATCTCGACCATCAACAGCGGCGACTTGAACCGGAGCAGTTGGTAATAATTCAACGGACACAAAACGGTCTAAACCAGTAATATTTCTGCCTTGTTGACAAATATGCCATAAAGCAATTTCATCGTGGGTTTTCCCTCCCCCGAAACTGGTTTCTAACCGAATGACAGGAGAACCTGAACCTTTCCCTGTTAAACGACTAAAAACTTCTTTTAATAAGGTTTTGATGCCATCAGTGGCAAAGGTATTAGCAAAGAAAACATCGGGATTTTGATAAACTTGAGGAGCTTTTCTTTCCACAACTAAACGAAGTTTGGCTGCGAATAAATCAACGTTCAGTTCCCCTGATAAAATTTCGGCTCTCGGTTCGCACGTCTCAAAGATAGAAGATAACATTAATTTGAATAATTAAATAACTTTAGAAAAACTGAGATTCTCTTGTTCAGGATGACTATTTATTCCAAAGCCAAATTCTTTTAACCAAGATATCATTTTTGGTCTTCTTTCAATTTGTCCTAATGTTAATTCTCCGTATAACTTTTTCCATCCCTCTTGAGAAGCTAATTGTTTGACTGTATCCCAGAGTAAAACATTAATTTCTTCAGATGAATCACTTGAACAAGGACTAATCATATTAAGCCAAATTTCTTCGGATGAAGATTCTACTTCTTTAACTAAATCAATTCCTGCTGTAAACTTAGCATGGTTAAATCTATCTAATTGCCTGAGAGAAATTCGCCATAGATTAAAACTATTTCTATATTCCACTGAGAGCATATAATTGTTACCAAAACTGTCAATGTATTCTTTCATTATGGGTTCTCTTTTCTTGAATTTTTTATCAAACTTAGGCAGTTCAGAAGTTGGCTCATGGGGCATGGCCTCAATTATTTGTCGGATCAACTCAGAGCGAGATAAACCGCAATTTGCGGCATAATGTTCGAGCTTTTCATCTTGTTCGTCAGTTATACGAACTCTTAACCACTTTTGTTTTGCCATGTCTCTATCGTGACACAGTGGGGTACGTTTTAACAATTAGTGCTATCACCGATGAATTGTAAAATTTTCTTAAGTGAAACTCAGAACGCTTGATCGCTACTCCCACAGCCTTTTCCTTGGTATTCTCAAAGGAGCGCATCAAGCGACGCGATAATATCCTCACTGGCTTCGATCATAGCCTATCTTGCTAAGCAGTTCCCCCATCTTCCCAGATTTCTCCAATAATCGACAAAGCACCTGGGAGTCTTGCCGTGTTTCGACCCCAAGTGCTTTGTACAAACTCACTCACACCACGAATAACTGAATTATTATCAGTCTTAGGTTAATCCTAGCACCACTCAAATTCTAGGAGAAATCACTATGACAGTTTCAGGATTGTCCTCAGCTATTCCCCTTGCCAGAGGGGGAAGAATCAGGGGAGGGCAACAAGGCGATCTCTGTTTCAATCCGGTCATATTCGTTAAATCTTATTTAGCTTTAACTAAAAAAAGAAAAGAGCCGATTGTGAAAAATAAACAAGCTAAAAAATTAGCGAAAGATAGAACAGAAATAGAGTTGAAAAGTTCTAGTATCGCTTCAAAGGTAAAAATAGCACTACCAACAAGAAACAATAAACTCCCAATAAAAATCAAGTTAAGTGAGGCTAAATTTTTCATTATCACAATAACGGAATTTATCTTTATATGATATTGTTTTCTTGAAAAGATATACCTAATTTAACTCCATATTAATAGAGTTAACACTATCAATTTTATCAGCAATAGTTTGCTCCCTATCAGTGCGAGTTCCCAGACGAATGGAGGTACTAATTCTTGGACTTCCCATAGCGTGGATTTTTTCATGGCAACGTTTGAGAGCAGTCATCACCTCATCCCATTCCCCTTCAACATTGGTTCCATATCCATGAAGTTGTGGATTAAGATTAGCTTCGGTAAAAATAGTTTGGCACACAGCCACGTACTCGGAAACGGAAACCCCAACTCCTATCGGAATAACGCAAATATCAGCAATAACTTTCATAAAGAAATTGATCTCTCACCAATTATTCAAATCCTAGCACATAGTCCAGGTAATCTTCACTGATGTCATCGACTTCACAGAGATAATCACCGTCGGGATGCTGAGAATGAACGTTGCTTAAATCTTGGAGATAGTCAAGGCGACAATCTTCTCGGATTTCATCATAGACAGTCGAGTGAGTTTTCCAAGTCTTCTGTTGTCGAATGAACAAATCTTCTTCAACTTGTCTCTCCTCAATCTCTTCTCTTTTTGTAGTAATTTTGCGCTTATTGGTTTTAGGCATAAGATAGATTTTTTAGATTTTTAAGACAGTGACCAAAGGGACTTTTGTTAGACACATATAACTTTCAATCAG
>JBFRWB010000206.1:0-49018 GCA_051439375.1 Microcystaceae cyanobacterium | reverse complement strand
CCCTTGGCCATGGTCATCCTGCTTTAGTCGAAGCTGTTACCCAACAAATTCAATCCCTGCACCATGTCTCTAATCTCTACTATATCCCTGAGCAAGGGGAATTAGCTAAATCGATTGTGGAAAATTCGTGTGCAGATCGGGTCTTTTTCTGCAATTCTGGCGCAGAAGCCAATGAAGCTGCCATTAAATTAGTGCGGAAATATGCCCACACCGTACAAGACTTCCTCGAACAACCGGTTATTTTGACCGCCAAAGCCAGTTTTCATGGTCGCACCCTCGCTACGATTACAGCAACGGGTCAACCGAAATATCAAAAGAACTTTGACCCTCTCGTTCCAGGGTTTGAGTACATTCCCTACAATGATATTGAGGCAGTGGAAAATGCGATCGCTGACTTTGATGAAGGAAACCGACGGGTGGCAGCGATTATGTTAGAACCCTTACAGGGAGAAGGGGGCGTTCGTCCGGGGGAAATTGAATATTTTCTCCGTTTACGCAAGATTTGTGATGAAAATAATATCTTATTGGTCTTTGATGAGGTGCAAGTTGGGGTAGGAAGAACAGGAAAACTATGGGGCTATGAACATTTAGGAATTGAACCAGATATTTTCACTTCTGCTAAAGGGTTAGCGGGGGGAATTCCCATCGGTGCAATGATGTGTAAAACGGTCTGTGATGTCTTTGAACCGGGAAATCACGCTAGTACCTTCGGCGGAAACCCCTTTGCTTGTGCTGCTGGCTTAAGTGTCCTTAAAACTATTGAAAACGAGAGTATTTTACATAATGTACAAGCCAGAGGGGAACAATTACGCACCCGTTTAAGAGCGATCGCTCATCAGTATCCTGATACATTTATAGAAGTGAGAGGATGGGGGTTAATTAATGGTATGGAGATCAGTGCAGACAAAGAGATTACTTCTTTAGATATTGTCAAAGCAGCCATGGATAAAGGGTTATTATTGGCTCCTGCTGGCCCCAAAGTGGTGCGGTTTGTTCCCCCTCTTATTGTTTCTGAGGAAGAAGTAGAGATAGCAATCAGTCGCTTGGAAGATGCAATTTCTACGGTTATTACTGGGTAGTTGACATTGTTAAACCGCTACAGTTAGTAGGGATAATTTATGAATTGTCCCTACACAGAGTCAGTAAACAGTTTGTTCAAACCAGTGGATTAAATCGGTTTCACTGTTAAAGTCTAATAAGGCTTCTCCTAAGTCTTCGAGTTGTTCAATGGATAAGGCTTGGATTTGCTGGGTTAATGCGGGAGGAATTTGACCAATTCGGCGGTTTAGAAGTCGGAGGACTAAATTAGCTTCTCCTTCCTGTCTTCCTTCCTGTCTTCCTTCCTGTCTTCCTCTAGTTTCCCCCCTCGCTTCACCGATGGAGAGAATTTCCTGATAAATAACTGATTCTTTCATAATGTCATCCTTCAATAATCGTTTGACCACCATTTTATCTAATGCTAACCCCGCTAAGATAGCCGTGGTAGCTGCTACGTCACTTTGTTGGGTTTTATCCCTTATTTGGGCAATTTTTTGGGCAACTTCTCCTAATACTCCTTCGGGGTTATCGGTTTGAGACAAAGTAGCAAAGGGAAGTAAACCTGATGAGGTTAATAAGTCTTGGGTGGGAACTTCCCACAAACGAATCACATTATATTGGTGGTTTAATTCGGGTAAGTCAAATTGGGTGATTTGAGTTAAGGGTGAATTACTTTTTCTGAGGTAAATAACCACCTGATAAATATGTTTATTAGGAAAGCGACGATAGACTCTAAGGCGATAATCTGCCATTCTAAAGGGAATATCTGCTTTGGGGTCAGTTTGGAACTCAATGTGCAAAATTAAATCATCTGACTCTAAGAAGATTAAACTATCGGCACGGATAGGGGCAACTTGTAATTCGGTGGGTTCGATTAAGGTAAATTCTATGGGTTCACCCAATAACCATGTTGCTAAGTCAACTGCGAAGTTTTCGGCGATAAATTTACAAATCTCATCGTACATAAGTTCATTGTTCAAACCAGTGGATTAAATCGGTTTCACTGTTAAAGTCTAAATCACTTAATCCTTAGCTATAATTATTCAGGTTTCATAACAATCTCCTGAGCGATACAGAAAGTCTCCTGAGTAATGCAGAAAGTCTCCTGAGCAATGCAGAAAGTCTCCTGAGTAATGCAGAGTATCTCCTGAGCAATGCAGAGTATCTCCTGAGCAATGCAGAGTATCTCCTGAGCAATGCAGAATATCTCCTGAGCAATGCAGAATATCTCCTGAGCAATGCAGAAAGTCTCCTGAGTAAAAGCACCCTCAAAAAAGTTAATTTTCTCCCTACTCCCCACTCCCTACTCCCTACTCCCCACAATTCTCCTAGAAATTTTCAAGAAAGACTTGACTTTTAAAAGAAGTTGCGTTTAGATAAGGTGTGTAAATTTGCAGATGCAATTTGTTACCATCATTAACGTTTCTTAACGTAATCACAAAATAGGACTTATGAACACTAAACTTAAAAATCTAATGACCTTAGCAGCTGGTTCTGTGGCTGCCGTCACCGTTGCAGGTGTTGCTGAGGCATCTAGTCTCGTCACCTTGAATTTTTTCGAAACCGACTTTTCAGACGGAGGTGACCTTACTGGCACTTTCGTTTACGATCCTTCGACAATGACGTTCCCAGACTATGACTTTGTTGCTGGGGTTGGAAGTGCTGTAACTAGCTCATTTAATTATCTCCCGACAAATTCTACGATCACTGCCGAGTCAGATACCACGCTTACTATAAGCGCAGATGGTCTTACTCGGACTATCAGCTTCGTATTTCTAGATTCTCTAGACACTTTGACCACAATCGGGTCGGAATCAACAATTCAGCCAAGTAGCAGTCCCTTCCTCTCACCCTCCAACGAATTTTCTGATCCCGGTGGTGGTACACAGCTTCGTGGGATTACTGGTGGTACCGTTGTTGTACAGGACATTGATGACGACCATCCAGTTCTTGTTCCCGAACCCGGAACCCTCTTAGGTTTAGGCTTATTCGGTCTTGCTGGTGTTGCAGGTCGTCGCCTTAAGAAATAAGGGTTTAGGATACTGTTATTTTTTTATTAACACAATTCCTATCAATGATATATATTTCTCATCCTTGGTGATGTGAGGGTGCGTCGGTTATAAACCACGCACTATTTTTGTAAGAAAATCAAAGATTTATAATCTTCCCTTCTAAAAAGTACCACTAGAGATAGAGTAAACCTCATTTTCCTAGGGACTTACTTGACTTTTTACACAAGTTAAGCTTAGATAAAAGGGTTAAACTTGTCGATGCAATTCGTCATCATCATTAACGTTCCTTAATGTATGAAAAAATATTATGAATACTACACTTAGAACTCTGTCCACATTAGCAGTGGGTTCTGTAGCGGCTGCTACCTTTGCAGGATCGGCTTCTGCGGCCACCCTTAACGCTAACCTTGCTTTTGGCCTCTTTGGTGGTTCATCCCCCACTTTCACAGGAGATGATCTTGGTTCAGCAGAAACAGTTACTTTTGGTGATAGTACTATTGTTAACCAAAACCCTCCTCCCACCTACGAGCCCCCCGGTGGTGTTGATGCCCCCAACGACTTTTTTACTGGTAACGTTAATGCCCTTGCTCCTGTTCCCCTCCTTACTAGCATTACCATTAGTCCTCTCACCTTTGATCTAACCGCTAACGATCCCCTTGTCCTGACATTTCCCACGGCGGGAGGAGACACGGTAACCTTCACCTCCGATTTCTTTGAAAGAAATTCTTCAGGTCCTAATGAATTAGACCTTGTATTTTTTGGCGATTCAACCAGCAGTAATGGTTCATTTGATTCCTCTTCTACGAGTGTAACCTTTGCCTTCACTCAGGCACTTGGTAGTGGTATAGTTAGCTATTCTGGTACTATTGCCTCTCCTCCTGATGTTACCCCCAGCAACACCGTTCCCGAACCCGGAACCCTCTTAGGCTTAGGTTTATTTGGTCTTGCTAGTTTAGCGGGTCGTCGCCTTAAAAAGTAAGTGTTGAGGATACTGCTATCTATTAACGTTCTTCCTATTATCCTATCAAGTGCATATATTTTTCATCCTTGGTGATGTGAGGGTGCGTTGGTGATAAACCACGCACTATTTTTGTGGGAAAAACTAAAAAGGGGAAGGCTCTCTCCACACTTCCCCTATATTGCTATACAATATCGTATTATTCCTCTAAGACTCTACAGATTCCTCTTTATCTACCGAGTCCGACGGTGTTGGCTTTTCTTGGGCTTCTTGTTCTTGTTTTTGGCGTTTTTTCCGTTCTGCTTCTAGGGTATCTTCTAGGACTTGCAGCAACTGCGCCATCTTCTCTAAGTTACCTCGGTATAACTCAAGGTCTTTTTGTAGCTTATCTGGGGGAAGATTTAAAGTTTCTGAGAGTTTATCGAGGGTTTCTTTGCGTTTGTCCTCAGATTTAATTAATTCGGGGTCAATATCAACCATAAGCGTATAAAGACCAATGGCAAAAAGACGACTGTATTTAAACGTTTCTTTTTGAGCAATTCCCTGTAAAATGCCAATGAGTTCATTGCCTTGAATATCAGCAGAATCGTTACCCATAGAGCTTAAAAACGTCTCAAGGGATATTTCCTTAGCTAAATTAAGAATCCTTTCTGCATCTTGTCGATATTGATTAGAATCTCCTTCTACTGACTGACACAAGCCATTAAAAATAGATTCGCGATCGTCTTGGGGTTGGTATCCTTCCATAAATTTCTCAAAGGAAGTGACAACGCCAAGGGCGTAAATGGGATCATAGGTAAAATCTACATTAACCGATAGAAGGTGCATTTCTACCATTAACTCTTCTACCACCCGTCGGTAAATGGAATTAATAGGACGGGTATGGTAGTGATAAAAAGCGCGTTTAGTGTCTGAAACTGTCCGAATGGTATCCACAACGGTACTCACAAGCTTATGTATAAGACCTTTAATATTTAACAATCTCTCTATTGTCCCCTGTCCTGTCACCTTTGCCAAGGCAGTGAACAGTTATCAGTTATCAGTGAACAGTTATCAGTTATCAGTGAACAGTTATCAGTTATCAGTGAACAGTTATCAGTTATCAGTCGAAAACTATTGATGGAATTAAGTCTTTGGCAGGTTTCTTATTATTTTAATCAGTACATATAGTCTATATTCGCCCGAATTTCTTTAAAATTTGCAACACCTTAGATAATTCATGTTTTCGAGGTAACAAGGAAAATTCTCTGGAAAGATCGTATTCAGGGTTTCTGGCTTGATTTAATTTGATAAATACAAAACTGTCTCCATTTGTTGCCATACCGTATATAGATTGTTTTGAGTCAGCATTAGCCATCATATAGGCTAAAATCTGAGGGAGTGCAGCAGCAACGGGAATACTGGTACGTTTTGATTCGACAACTAATATCCATAGAGAATTTTTGACAACGAGAACATCTATTAAGCCTCGAATAATTGTTTTATCAGCATCTTCAATGCTTAATTTGACAGATTCAGGAGACTTAATTCTAAAGGGAGAATCTAAGAATCCTGCAACTTCTAAAAGAGGAGAAAGGACGATTAAATTAATTGTTCCTTCTAGTAATAGAGATGAGGAACGATGATAATCATAGCGTTGTTTGATACGAGTGAGGGCAATTTCTTCTTCTTCTGTTATTTCGGGTAAGTCCTCATACCATTCTGAGAAAAAGTTCTCCCTTTCTGTTTGCCTTAAATTCAATTTATTTTGTAAATCATTGAAGTTTTTAATGGCTTCTCTAACACCAATTGTTATTACCATAGATAGTTTCTCCTGAATAATTGATAGTTGATAAAGCTCGTTATGCAAATACATCGATTATCTGTAATTAGTCACCACTTACGGGACAGTCTTGACTAATAATCATCCGATTTCTACCTTGTTTTTTAGCGTTGAATAAGGCTGCATCTGCGAGTTGAATTAACTGGGTTGGCGTTAACCCAATTTGAGGGATTAAACTAGCCACTCCCATACTAACTGTTACATGAGGACTAACGGTAGAATTAGCATGGGGAATTTGTAGCTGATGAATCTGAGTTTGAATATTTTTAGCAACTTTTACTGCACCGTTTTCATTCGTGTTAGGCAAAATAATCGCAAATTCTTCACCCCCATATCGTGCAACTAAATCGGTTGCTCTCTTGCTACCTTCATCAATTGCTTTTGCCACTTGAATCAGACAATCATCTCCTTGAAGATGTTCATAATAGTCATTGTATCGTTTAAATTCATCGACATCGCAAATAATTAAAGAAATAAATTGTTTTTCTCGATAGCAACGTTGCCATTCTTTTTTTAGGGTTTCATCAAAACGACGACGGTTAGCCACTTCGGTAAGGCCATCTAAATTAGCGAGACGATAAAGTTCGATATTTGCTTCTTCTAATTCTTTTTTGATTTTTTGCCGTTCGGTGATATCTTTGGCAATGGTTAAAAGGCAAGGTTTATCTTCTAATTCTATAATTTCTACTGATAATAAAAGGGTTTTAATTTCTCCTGATTTTGCCCTGAGTTGCAATTCAAAGCCAGAAATGGCTTGGTCATTTTGTAGCTTTTGGCATAAGGTTAAATGACTCCTCTCCTTAACCCATAAGTTTAAGTCTGAAGCTGTATAGTTAATGACTTCTTCTTTAGTATATCCTGTTAGTTGACAAAAACTCTGATTCACTTCAATAAACTGCTCTTCTGCTAAGGCACTAATAGCGATAGGATCAGGACTTGCACGAAAAGCAGAGGAAAATTTTTGTTCAGAACGAGTTAAGGCTTCTTCAATTTTTTTGCGATCCGTAATATCATTCTGGATACCGACAAAATGGGTGACTTCTCCCCTTTCATTTTTAATCGGAGAAATAAAGACTTCGTGCCAATATAAGCTACCATTTTTGTGATAGTTTCTTAAGACGACTTGACAAGATTTTCTCTGAGCAACAGCTTCTCGAATAATCGCTAAATTGGGTTGTTTACGATCTCGGCCTTGTAAAAAACGAGGGTTCTTTCCCTTAGCTTCCTCGAAAGAATAGCCCGACATTTTTTCAAAGGTAGAATTAACATAAATAATTGGGTTATTGGTTTGATTGGCATCGGTAATAATGACACCATTACCACAAGCTGCGATCGCTTCATACAAAAGTTGTAATTGTTTTTCTACTTCTTTTCTTTGTTGAATCACTTGTTTAAGCCGTCTATTTCTTTCTTTTAATGATTGTTTGTGTTGACAGAGTTGTAAATGAACATTAATGCGAGCGATGACTTCTTCTGCTTGAAATGGTTTACTTACATGATCCACTCCACCTAATTGAAAGCCTTGTACTTTATCTTCTACCTCATCCAACCCACTCATAAAAATGATCGGAATGTCTTTGGTTTGTTCTGATTTCTTTAGGGTTTCACATACCTGATAGCCATCTCCTTTCGGTATAACAACATCCAACAAAATTAAGTCAGGTTGTCTCCTATTGACTTCTAAAATTGCTGTTTCTCCATCCCTTGCTTGATATACCTCATAACCTTTATCCGTCAATAACTGTGGGAATTCTTTTAAGGTTTCTGGCTGATCCTCTATGATTAGAATTGTTTTTTGCCGTGGGAAAGGAGCATAGAGCATAAATTCTTATCTCTCTAAATAGCAGTTTAGTAACTTATTTTTCCAAGGAAAATTTTACTTTAATTCTATTTTGATTCTATCAAACATTGTTAATAACATTTAAAGCCTGTTGCCAAAGATTGACATTGGATGCAGCGATCGCCTCTGAACTATCTGCTTTTAAAGGATTTCCTTGCCAATCACTGATAATTGCACCTGAACCTTCTAAAATAGGAATTAAAGCACAAAAATCATAATATTTCAAGTCAGATTCCAGAATAATCATCGGTAATGCACTCCATCCTGTGGCTAAGGAAACATAGTTGTAGCAATCTCCCCCGAAAGCGGTTCGTTGACAAATTTGTTGCAGAGTATGTGCGATCGCCTGTTGTTTCTCACTAACAAACATTAAGGGAGTGGTAGAAGTTAGACAAGCATCTGCGAGGGGAATATCCTCACGGTTAACATAGGGGTTAGTGATAGGGTTTCCCTGTAGGGTAGTGGAATGTCCCGCAATTCCCAACCATCTTTCTTGTAAAATAGGTTGATTCATTAAACCTAGTAGGGGGGTTGGCTGCGTTTCCTCAATTAAACCAATTAATGTCCCAAAAATTGGTAACCCTTTGACAAAAGAAGATGTTCCATCAATAGGATCAATCACCCAAGAAAATCCATTTTTTGAAGGTATATTTGCGCCTTCTTCACGAATAACCCCATCTTCTGGTAATTCCTTGCGAATAATTTCCACCATTGCTTCTTCAGTTTCTTGATCGGCAATTGTAACAATAGAAGAAGTATCCCATGTTTTAGTGGCGGCGGTTAAGTTAGGTTGACGAAAGTAGTTTTGAATTACCGTTTGAGAAACATCGGCCAAGCGGTGTATCAAAGCAATACGATTAGATAAATCAGCGTTCATTATTGGAGCATTCATAGTAGTGTATCTAACCATTTTCTGACGAGAGATAGTTTAGTCTTGCTCTATTCCTATAGGCAATGCTATTATTGGTCTCGAAAAAAATCAAACTTATTTTTAAACTAACTCAATTCTATGAAAAAGTCTTTTTATCTGCCTTATATTGACGGATTAAGAGCAGTTGCGATTATAGCCGTTATCATCTACCACTTGAATCCTAAACTGCTTCCGGGGGGGTTTACAGGCGTAGATATTTTTCTCGTTATCTCAGGTTTTGTCGTTGCTTTAGCAACAGCCAATCAAAAATACACAAATTTTTGGGATTTTCTAACCACTTTTTATGTTAAGCGTTTTATCCGTATCTTACCTGCTTTACTGGTTTGTTTACTGGTTGTTAGTGTAATGTCAACTTTGTTTATTCCTTCATCTTGGTTAAGTCAAGGAATTGAATCAACAGCAAAATCAGCTTTTGTTGGACTGAGTAATTTTTCTTTTATGAAATCAAATGATGATTACTTTGGCCCTCAAGCAGAATTTAATCCCTTTACTCATACATGGTTTTTAGGGATACAAATACAGTTTTATCTTATTTTCCCATTTTTATTTTTTATATGGCTCGTTATCAACCAAAATCCGAAATATCAAAAATATCAAAAATTATCTCAACTCACTATTATTGTTCCATTATTATTGTCCTTAACCTCATATTGGTGGTTATTTAATGGCAAAACTGAATTGTTTTATTTTTCAATTGTCCATCGTTTTTGGGAGTTAGCCATCGGAATTTTACTCTATCAGTATATGAGAGCATCACTCAATGCTGAAGAATCTCCACAAAGAAATTATCGAAACTTTTTGAATGATAAAAAATTTATCTTTTTAGCCTCTTTTCTTTCTCTTTCTTTTATCCTTTGGAGCTTTTTCCTAGCTGATCCGACCACAATGCCTATTCAGTTCGCTGTTCTTCCCGTATTAGGGACAGTCGGAATTTTATATTTTGGAAGTAAAAAAAATCCATTATTTTCTGTTTGTTTGGGTAATAAGTATATGCTCTTCATCGGAAAAATATCTTATTCCTTGTACTTGTGGCATTGGCCAATCTTTGTTTTATTCAAATGGACAATAGGATTTGAGACACCAATTCACTGGATTTTAGCACTAATTTTAACGGTTATATTTTCCCTTGCTTCATACTATTGGGTTGAATTGCCGTTTGGCTCGTTGAACAAGAATAAAAGAAATTATAAACCGATGGTCTTAGTGATTGGACTGATTTGTTTACTGTCCAGTCGATTATATGTAACTCAGGGACTATTCAATCAAAAAGCAGACATTTCTCTTAGTAACTTTACCAGAGAAGATACTTCATTTCAGTTAGCCTCTCAAGATAGTTGTCAAGTTGATTCTTCTTTATGTGAGCCTTTGAATCAAACCTCACATACCATCTTTGTCGTCGGTGATTCTCATGCAATTATGTATCAAGATATGTTTAAACAAGTTCGTCAAGATACTGAATTTTCTACTAAACTTTATACAAAAGGAGGTTGTGCTTATATTCCTTTAAGATATGACTTCTATCATAAGGAAGGTTGCCGATCTTTTCTCGATTCTGCTACGAAAGACATAGAGAAAAAGGCTAAGGAAGGAGATATTGTTATTCTTCCGGGGTTACGAATTCAGAAATTTACGAGTCAGTGGGAAAACGAGTCTAAAGATGAATTAAAAGTGTCAATGTTAGGAAATGAAAGAGCAGAAAAGATAAAAGAAGCAGAGGCTCAAGCAATTCCTTTGTTAAAATCATTTACTGATAAGAAAGTTAAGGTATTGTTTTTTGCGCCTAGTCCTATCTTCTATTCTCCTCGATTTCGATGTGTAGATTGGTTCAATAAAATGAATCCTATTTGTTCGAGAGGATTAGAAATTGAGAAAAATTTCTTACTTTCTTATCGTCTTCCTATCATGAAATCTATGGATATGTTATCGAAAAAGATACCTAATGTTTATATCTGGGATGCCTTTCCAATTTTATGTCCTGATAATACCTGTAAAACTACGATGAATGGAAAATCTACCTATTTTGATGGGGACCATCTTACCAGTTATGGGACTTCAATTGTGTACCCTGACTTTCGTGATTTTCTGCAAAAGTTATATTCTGTCAAATAACTTATTAAATTAAGTTATACAGGGTGGATGAGGCAATGATTTATGTTTGACTTATGCTTATTCGTTAAAAAATAATTCACCATAATCCACCAAGGTTTTAACCGTCATAACTTAAAAGAGTCTTGTAAAAATTGAGTGAATAGTTGAACCTTAGTTGAGAGATGACGATTCACTGGATAAATCACCAAGAGGGTTAATTCAGTGGGTTGATAGTTGGGTAGGATACTTTGTAACTTTTCCTCCTTTAATTCCTTTTCTATAATAAATGTAGGTAGGATAATAATTCCCAATCCCTTAACGGCCACATCTCTTAATACCTCCCCGTTATTAGAGCAAAACATCCCGTCAATCGCAACGTTTTCTTCTTTTCCTGCATGAATAAATGTCCATTGGCAACCACTGGTTAAATAACCATAGTGCAAGCAAGAATGATGTTTTAAATCCTTTATTGTTTGAGGTATTCCCCTTACGTTTAAATAACTAGGGGCTGCACAAATCACACGAGAAATTGTTGCAATTTTATGAATAACTAAACTTGAAGCTTGAGGCGGCTGACCAATGCGAATTACTATATCATATCCTTCACTAATCGGGTCAACAAATCGATCTTCTAAAGTTAATTGAATCTTAATTTCTTGATAACGCTTCATAAATGTAGCAATTTGTGACCCCAAACAAGAAATTCCAAACGACATCGGTGCATTAATTTTAAGTATTCCCTTGGGTTCACTTTGTTGTTGTGAAACAGCTAATTCTGCTTCCTCTAAATGGTTAAGAATCTCTATACACTGTTCATAAAAAGCAAGGCCAGTATCAGTGGGAGTTACTTGACGGGTTGTGCGATATAGGAGTTGAACTTTTAGATTATTTTCGAGATTAATAACCATTTTATTGACCGCAGAACGAGATAACTGCATTTTTCTCGCAGCAGCAGCAAAACTTCCCTCTTCAACCACTTGAGCAAAAGCGCGGAGACTCTCAAATTTATCCATATTGTCAAGTAAAAAGAAACAATCTGTCCCCAAAATATCATATTGTCTTTTTTTAAAAAACAATCTATGATGAAATTCAGTTCAAAATCTTCTAGTCAAAAGGAGAGTTAACCATGATTACCATTCGTTCTTCATCTCAAAGAGGCCAAGCGAACTTTGGTTGGTTAGATAGTAAACATACCTTTTCTTTTGGAAGTTATTATGACCCAAATCATATATCTTTTGGTAACTTACGGGTGATTAACGAAGATAAAGTTCAACCGAGTAAAGGTTTCGGGCCTCATAGTCATCAAAATATGGAAATTATCACCTATGTTTTAAGTGGAAAACTAGAACATAAAGACAGTATTGGGAATGGTTCAATTATTCGTCCCGGAGATATACAACGGATGTCCGCAGGAACAGGAATTACTCATAGTGAGTTTAATGCTTCTGGTACTGAGTTAGTCCATTTCTTACAAATTTGGATTATCCCTAATCAAAAAGGAGTTAAACCCAGTTATGCTCAAAAACATTTTTCGAGGGAAGAAAAACAAGGAAAACTGACGCTAGTTGCTTCTTCTGAGGGAAGAGATAATTCTGTTAAAATTCATCAAAATACTGACCTTTTTGTTTCTCTTTTAAAAGAAGGTGATCAGCTTAACCATAAGCTTAAACCGAATCGCTCTGCATGGCTACAAATTGCTAAAGGAGCGGTAGAAATTGAAGGCAAAACCTTATTACAAGGAGATGGAGCAGGCATTTCTCAAGTATCAGACATTCAATTCACTGCAATAGCTGATGAAACCGAAATTCTTTTATTTGATTTAGCCTAACAACCGTACAAAACCCAATAACACCAACCTAAACTTAAACCTAGTAAAACCCTGTTTTGGGGAAGATGGGGAGATTAGGGAGATAGGGGAAACTTCCGACAGTTGTGATCGAACTTCCTTGATTTTGATAAAATGGCATTAATACTCTCTTGGAAATGATTATGGCTGAAGAAACCAAAGTTCCCCCTAAAGCTCGTGCCAAGAAACCAAAACCCCCTGCACCAGAAGATAAGCCTTTCAAGGAGTTTATGGAGCAGGTTTTTGTACCGAAATTAAAAGAAACGCTGGCAAATGCAGGATTTCCTCAGATTGATCTAAGTTTTACTGAGCAACCGATCGCGGTGAAAGGGGTTGATGCAACTCAATCTTACTGGCAAGTGGTGGGAAAATGGGCAGAAAAACAACGCCAATTTAATCTTTACTTTCTTGAAGAAGATATTAAAAAACAAAAAGCCTTTTCTTACACCGTAGATGGGGGTAAAGCCAGTACCCTTGAATCATTTATGATCGATGAACGGAAAGTGACCTGCGATCTGATGGTGTTATATACCTTACAGCGTCTCAATGGTCAAAAATGGTTAACTGGTAATTAGATGAATCATCAGAGATTATAGTTAACTGGTAACCTTAGAAAAACGAAAAAAATGCGTGTATTTGTCCTATTATTTAATGCAGGAACAGATAAAGAGGGCATCCATACCTTGCAGATTGGCGATCGCCACAAGATCCTCATGTTTAAATTGGAAGACGATGCCACTCGTTATGCCCTTCAACTAGAAGCCCAAGATTTTCCTGTCCCCACTGTAGAAGCGATCGACTCAATGGAAATTGAGGAATTTTGCCGTCAAGCCGATTATGACTGGGAAATTGTCAATGAAGATAAGACAATCATTCCTCCTGAACAAAATGCTGAAAGTTTGGACTGGGAAACTGATGCACCCCCAGAAACAACCGCCCCTTCCTCAGACTCAGACAGCGATATGTCTTCTGATGAACTTGAACGCATTCGCCGTCAATTAGAAGGATTGCTTTGACCACTAAAAGTTAACAGTAATTCATAATTTTATAATCGTTCTCCCCTAATCCCAAAAGATGAATCCCTATGATTGGATCGAGAAATCTTTAACGACGATTGACAAAGCAAATTGGTATCGTCAGGTAACGACTATTGATGGGCGATCGGGGGCAGAAATTACGATAGATGGCAAAAATCTGATAAATTTTGCCAGTAACGATTATTTAGGGCTGTCCAGTGACCTGCGGCTTATTGCGGCTGCCCAAAAAGCCCTTGCAACTTATGGGACAGGAAGTACTGGATCTCGCTTACTCAGTGGTCATCGTTCCCTTCATCGAGACTTAGAATGCGCTATCGCCACCCTAAAACAAACCGAAGATGCAATCGTATTTAGTTCAGGATACTTAGCAAATTTGGGCGTAATTCCTGCCCTTGTCGGTCAAAAAGATTTGATCCTTGGGGATCGGTATAATCACGCTAGTCTAAAAAACGGTTCTCGGTTAAGTCAGGCAACAATACTGGAATATGACCACAATAATCTTGAAGATTTGCAACAAAAGCTACAGCAAAACCGCCATAATTACCGTCGTTGCCTTATTCTAAGCGATAGCGTTTTTAGTATGGATGGGGATCTATGTCCTTTACCTGAGTTAATTTCCCTAGCAAAACAGTATCATTGTATGCTTCTAGCCGATGAAGCCCACGCGACTGGGGTAATGGGGAAAAAGGGTTCAGGGTGTGGGGAGTATTTCGGATGTATGGGGGAAGAATGGATACAAATGGGAACGTTAAGTAAAGCCTTAGCCAGTTTAGGAGGATATGTTGCTGGTTCAGCAAAATTAGTTGACTTTTTGCGAAATCGCACCTCCACATGGATTTATACAACGGGACTCTCTCTAGGGGATACGGCGGCGGCTTTAGAAGCAATCCATATTGTTAACAGCGAACCTCAACGCCGTCAGCGTTTGTGGAGAAACGTCGCTTATTTGCAGGAAAACTTAGGAGGTTTTGATTTACTTCCTTCTCAATCTCCTATTATTTGTCTTAAGTTAAATAACCCAACTCAAGCCTTAACCCTTGCCCAAACACTCAAAACCAAAGGGATTTTTGCCCCTGCTATCCGTCCCCCAACTGTTCCGACCAGTCGGCTTCGTTTTTCTGTAATGACAACCCATACCCAACAACAGTTACAATACTTAGTGAAGACTTTATCATTAATAATTAATAATTTATCATTTAATTGAATGCGCTGTCTTAATTGCCATACGGATAATTTATCTGCTGAGTTAGAGAGTTGCCCTCATTGTGGGGTACATCTTCCGTCATTGCTAAAAGATGTTTTACCCACAGGTCAGACTTTAAAAAATAATACTTATCAGATTAATTATCCTTTAGGACGAGGAAGTTTTGGCATTACCTATTGTGCAGATCATAAAATTTTAAAAAAACAAGTTGCTATCAAAGAATTTTATCCCCACGGAATGGTATTTCGTCATAATATTACTCAAGGAGTAGAGATTTTAGAAACCCATCAATTTTCCTATCAACGGGCATTAGAACGATTTTTACAAGAAGGTCAAATTCTGGCAAAATTACATCATCCTCATATTGTTAAAGTACAGGATTTATTTACCGAAAAGGATACCGCTTATCTGGTCATGGATATGATTCAAGGCAAACCGTTAAGCGTAATTCAAGAGCAATATACTTCCCGTCAACTCCCTTATGAAAAAATTAAGCAATTAATGACCCCTTTGGTGGATGCGTTACATACGATTCATCAAGCAAAAATTTACCATTTAGATATTAAACCCGAAAATATACTAATCGATGCCCATGATCAAGTAATTCTGATTGATTTTGGGGCAGCGAGACAGATCATTGATACAGATATGATGGGAACTCGCTCTTATACTGAATCCTACGCAGCTCCTGAAATTATTATTGGCGGAGAATTGGGGGTAGAAAGCGATATTTTTGAACTGGGAATGATGCTATATGAATTTATTACTGGAATGTTACCGCCACCAGCCCTCAGTCGATTATTGGAAAATGCAGCATGGCAACCTGAACCCTTATCTGAACCATGGAATCGCTTAATTAAAACGGCTTTAGCCATAAAAAGGGAAGATAGGCCGAATGATGTTCTAGAATGGTGGCAAGGAAAAGGGGACGCACCTCAAACTCGCCCCGAAAAATTACGCCCTCAGCCTCATACGATTTTTCCTGATTTAAAGTTACAAGGGATGCAGCAAAGATGGGGAAGAGGTTGGATTAAAACAATTATCCCTTTGGATGAAACAGAGGCGATTATTTTAACCGCAGGGGGCGTTACTTTATTAAATCTGAGAAATGGTCAAGTTTCTTGGGAAATTGACTGTCCGATTGAATGTGGGGCCATAAGTGTCGATAAACGCCATTTAGCGATTGTTTGGCAACAACAGATTTATTTGTGGGATTTGCAAGGTCGAACCCTGTTACAAAATTTTTTGGGTCATACGAAGCGAATTAATCATGTGGCAGTCAGTTCTCAGGGAAAAAGGGTGGTTTCTGGCAGTAAAGATGGAACATTGCGGGTCTGGGACGGTATTTCTGGCAAAGAAGTTCAAAAGATGGTGGAGACAACAGGATGGGTGACTCGTGTTGTGATGACAATGGATGGTCAAAAAATTGTATCGGGGAGTCAAGATGGGAGGCTTCGGGTATGGAATCAGGAGTCAGGGGAAGAAATCTGGCAAAGTTGGGAACATCAGGGCAAAATTACCTGTTTAGCCTTGAGTGAGGATAATCATTGGTTAGCGGCGGGAAGTAGCGATCGCCTGATTAGTCTTTGGAATCTAGAAACGGGGGATTTAGTCGAATTATTGGGTGATCATCAAAGTTGGGTCAATGAAATCGCTTTTAGTGCCGATAATCGCTATTTAGCCTCGGTTTCTAGCCTAGAAGATACCACGATTCGAGTTTGGGATCTTAAGACAGGAAAACGTAAACAAATCTTCCACGGACACTGGAATTCGTTAACCAGTATTGCTTTTTGTCCTGATAGTTGCTGTTTAATCTCTGGAAGCTATGATTATACCCTGAGACTCTGGGATTTTGTTAATGGCCAACCGTTGCGTCAATTAAAAATGGCCACCAATTGGGTGTATGGGGTAGCGGTGAGTCCCGACGGAGAAGCGATCGCCACCGGACAGAATGATCGAAAAATCAGTCTTTGGTCTCGTCATCACAGCGAACCGTTTAAATTGTTGATGGGACATCAAGATCCCGTGTCTTGCGTCGCTTTTAGTCCTGATGGTCACTTAGTTGCATCAGGAAGTTGGGATCACACGGTTCGACTTTGGGAAAAGAATACGGGTTATCTATTAGGCGTGTTTCAAGGTCATCACAACTGGGTAACTGATGTGGTTTTTAGTCCAGATGGGAAGTATTTAGCTTCTAGTAGTTGGGATAGCCGGATTAAATTGTGGGAAATTACGCCTAATCCCATCACAACCATCGTTACTAAGCCGTTACGCACATTTAAAGGTCATACGGATAAAGTTAAGTCCCTTGCATTTAGTCCAGATGGTCATTTGTTGGTGTCGGGGGGAAAAGATTACCGTTTACGATTGTGGGAGGTGTCGTCGGGTCAAGAATTACAGTGTTTAGAAGGTCATCGCAGTCAAATTGAGAGTGTTACGTTTAGTCCAGATGGCCAGTTTATCTTATCAGGAAGTCGGGATAAAACGTTGAGACTATGGCATCTTTTATCAAGAAAACAAATGCACATTTTTCGGGGTCATACTGACCAAGTGTTAACGGTTGCATTTCATCCCAATGGTGAGTTGTTAGCGTCAGGAAGTAAGGATAAAACGATTCGTTTGTGGGATATAATGTCGGGAGATGTGGTTCGTGTTATTCGTGGTCATACTAATCAGGTTAATCAAATTGTCTTTCTCCCTAACGAATCGGGTTTAATTGCAGCAGATAATGATGGAATTGTTAGGTTATGGGAAATTTAATAATCCCTTTAACTATTAACTTTTTCCCCCATAATATAAGTTGCTTCAGTCGTCCGATCATCTCCCATAATCATCATAGCAAACGCTATATCTTCGATTTCTTCTAATGTAGTAGCAGGCAAGGTGGAATTACGCAATTTCATCAAGGGGGTTGCTTGAGGATTCAAAACAATAAAATCTGCTTCTTTTCCCACCTCAAAATTGCCAATTTTATCCTCTAAAGATAATGCTTTTGCACCGCCTAATGTGGCTAAAAACAAAGCTTGAAAAGCAGATAATTTTTGTCCTTGAAGTTGAACGACTTTGTAAGCTTCATTTATGGTTTGTAAGAGGGAAAAACTTGTTCCTGCACCAACATCTGTTCCCAATCCTACTTTAATAGGATGTTTCGTTGATTTGGCTTGATTCAGTTTAAATAAGCCACTTCCTAAGAATAAATTAGAAGTGGGACAAAAAGAAATGGTTGATTTGGCTTCAGATAGTCTTTGAAATTCTTCATCAGTTAATTGTACCCCATGAGCAAAAACTGATTTGTCTTTAACTAAACCTGTTTGATCATAAACATCTAAATAACCTTTACTGTTGGGGAAAAGTTCACTAACAAACTTGACTTCATTGACATTTTCTGATAAATGAGTATGTAAATAAACATCAGGATATTCTTGTAAAAGTTGTCCTGTTAGTTGTAATTGTTCATCGGTAGAAGTGATAGCAAAACGAGGTGTTACCGCATACAATAACCGATCTTTTTTATGCCATTTATCAATTAATTGTTTACTTTCTTCATAGGAACTTTGTGCCGTATCTAGTAAAAAGTCAGGTGCATTGCGATTCATCATTACTTTACCTGCAATCATGCGTAAATTTCGCTTTTGTGCTTCTTCAAAAAAAGCATCTACCGATTGAGGAAAGACTGCACAAAGAACAGAAGCAGTGGTTGTTCCATTTTTTAACAGTTCATCTAAGAATAAAGCGGCCATTTCTTGGGCGTACTTTTTATCCTTAAATTTTTCTTCGGTGGGAAACGTATATTTATTTAACCATTCCAATAATTGTTCCCCATAAGCCCCAATCATACCCAGTTGGGGATAATGAATATGGGTATCAATAAACCCAGACATAATCAGTTTATTAGGATAATGGGTAATATCTATTTCTGTATATTTATCCTTTAAATCTTCATAATGACCAAAATCTTTAATTAATCCCTGATCAACTACTAACAAGCCATCTTCAAGATAACGAACACTTTCTTGTTCTGAAACATAAAAAGGATCATTAAGAAAATCTAAAAAAGAACTGCGAAAACCTTGGAGCAAGAAACGATTAGACATTTCATAATTGGATTGAGAAGAATTCTTTAGGAAAATATCATTTTTATCCTCAAGGTATTGTATAAAATTTTACAAAAAAAACAACTCAAATGATCTAACCTTTCGGTGATCTTAAAGTCAACTTTTTTATCTGTAATTAGGAAATTACTTAAAAATGAGTAACGACATCAATGAATTAGAGACATCTGAAACCGAACAGGGGACATCAACTCCGATTGAATATACAGGTTGGCAGGCCAAAATTGCTGATTACTTTAACTTTGGACATTATAGGACTAATTTTCGCACCGAAATCCTTGCCGGAGTTACAACTTTCATGACAATGGCCTACGTCCTCATTGTTAACCCTATAATCCTGTCTAACGCAATTTTCCTCAATGAACCCCAAGATTTATTTGCTGAATTGGTGGTAACAACGGGGTTAGCGGCAGCGATTGGGACAATCATTATGGCATTATACGCCAACTATCCTTTTTGTTTAGCCCCCGGTATGGGATTAAATGCCTTTTTTGCCTTTTCTGTCGTATTAGGGTTAGGAATTGACTGGCGTTTAGCCCTGTCGGCTGTTTTTGTGGAGGGGTTAATTTTCATTTCCATGACGTTAACCGATATTCGCCGTCAAATCATCACGGCTATTCCTTCTAGTATTAAAAGCGCAACGGGGGCAGGAATTGGCTTATTTATCGCCTACCTAGGCTTAGGAGGTACGACAGACACAGGAGGGGCAGGAATTATTGTTCCTAATGAGGTGACAAAAACGGCTTTTGGTAGTTTAACAGAGCCTAACACTTTGCTGGCCATTGCTGGACTATTGATTACTTCTGCTTTTGTCGTTAGAAACATTAAGGGCGGCTTACTCTGGGGAATCTTAGCAACTGCCATTTTAGGTTGGATTGTTGGAGTTACGCCCCCTCCCACGGGAATTATTGATCTTCCGCCATTTCCTAGCAATTTGTTTGGACAATCTATTATTGGTTTATCAGAGCTTAATGGAGACACTATCCTCAACTTTATTGCGGTCTTATTTGTCTTTCTGTTCGTGGATATGTTTGATACGATTGGTACATTGACAGGTGTAGGCATGAAAGCAGGATATATTGACGAAAATGGCGAGTTACCCCGTGCCAATAAAGCCTTGATGTCGGATGCTGTGGCAACTACCGCAGGGGCTGTATTAGGGAATTGTAGTGTTACAACCTATGTAGAATCCGCTTCTGGGGTGGCAGAAGGGGGAAGAACTGGATTTACTTCTGTGATTGCTGCTATGCTTTTCCTCTCATCTATTTTCTTTATCCCACTTCTTCAAGCTATTCCTGCTTATGCAACCACCGCCGCTTTGGTTATTGTGGGTGTGTTAATGATGTCCAATGCGTTAAGCATTCGTTGGGGAGATTTAGGTGAAGCAATCCCTGCTTTTTTGGTCATTTTTATGATTCCTCTCAGTTTTTCTATTGCTGAAGGTTTATCTGTTGGTTTTATTGCCTATCCTCTTGTAAAATCTTTCCAAGGAAAGGCACATGAAGTTCCTACTGCTACTTGGATTTTAGCAGCCGTTTTTGTGGCCAGATTTGTCTTTATGACGCTACGTTTTGGGGGATAATAATGTAGGTGTTAGGTGTTAGGAAAAATTAAAAATACTTAATACCTAATATCTTATTATTCTAGAAATCCCCTCATGTCCTTAAAATTCTATCAACAGCTTCTACAAGCTTTAAAAAAAGGCAATATAGTCTTAGCAACAGTGGTTAATATTCAAGGGTCTGTTCCTAGAGAAATTGGGGCTAAAATGGTAATTTGTGAAGATGGGGAAATATTTAGTACGATTGGTGGTGGTGCAGGAGAAGCAAAAGTTTGCGACAAAGCAGAAAGTGTGCTAAAAACAGGTGAAAAACAATGGGTAACTATTGATTTATCTGGCGCACCTCACAAAACAACCGAAGGTGTCTGTGGAGGGGTGATGCAAGTCTGGTTAGAAAAATGGTCGGGGGAAGAAGCAATTAAGTTAGTTGAAAAAATAGTTGATTCTTTAAAATTAGGGCAAAGTATTGGGCTTTTTACTCCGTTTCCTCCTCAAATATCTCCCTACTTACTCCAAGACATGGAGACCCATCCTCAGCCTGATAGTGGATTTATTGAGATTTTACAACCCCCTCCTGCACTGCTGATTGTTGGAGCCGGTCATGTGGGGATACAATTGGCTAAAATAGGTGCAATGATAGGCTTTCAGGTTCTAATCCAAGATGACCGCACTGAATGGGCAAATCTTAGCTATTATCCCCAAGCAGAACAAATCTTTAACCATCCAATTACGTCAGTTTTTTCCCAATTAACCCACCATCATCAACTATATATTGCAATGGTGACAAGAGGCTATAAGTATGATTTAGATGCAATACAAGCAATCGTTGAACATAACATCAACTACCAGTATTTAGGGATGATTGGCTCAAAAAAACGAGTCAATATGGTCAAAAAAGCTTTATCAGACTTGGGATTTCCTAAATCTAAGCTAAATTCAATTTATGCGCCTATTGGCTTGGATATTGGAGCTTTAACACCAGAGGAGATTGCCGTTAGTATTGGGGCTGAACTAATTTTAGTTCAAAGAGGAGGAACAGGACAGCCTTTATCACAACCAATTATGAGCAATTAAGAATTTCTTTTGTTTCTTGTTGCCTATTAATGATTACTTATTACTTACTTGAAACTCACCCAATCGGATGAAGTTTTCAACTGAAGAATTGTGACATCTTAGATAGTGAAGCAAGTTAACGTTCATCTCTTAACCAATCACATAAACTAGATATAATAAGAGACGGAAGTAAGGTTAATATCTACCTGAAGGAACGCATAACACCTAGACTCTCGTTAAGGAGAAAATATGATGATTCGTAAGTTTATTCTCGCCTCAATCGCTTTCTTTTTCGCTACTATCACTTTCCTAGCAATGCCCGCTATGGCAGCCAATGATTTCTATCAGGATACGGTTGCCCAATACAGTCAACAAGACCAACAATCTCAACGGCAAAATAACCAACAACAATACGCCCAAACCAATCAGCGTCTCCAAGAAGATCAACAGTCCAATAACCAATCTGATCAATCACAGTATAGTCAGACGAACCAACGTTTTCAAGAAGATCAAGCCTACCAAAATCAATCAAGTCAGGATTGGCAACAGCAGCAACAACAACCAAACAATGATGATGCCGTATAGTCATAGTCCATCGTACATGGTTTTCATCTGCTAGATTTCCTAACCGCATAACAATGCCTAACTGAGACTCTACAAAGTTAGGCTTTTTTTTGTTCCTAAGTCGTGTTAAATTGGGTGTAACCAATGAACCCAGTCTTATTTACTGGAATTGATTAAGTTGATAGTAATTTTTGGGGTCATAAGGATTATCAGATGGTTGTTCAATCGTCTCTTTTTGAAGGTAACTATCATTAATCCACCCTTCAATTTGAGGAGAAAGCATTAATCGCACATGATCCCACATTTCTCCTTGATTATTATAAGCTGTTTCTAAAAGCATCACTGTATCCCCTACATTTCCTGTTGCAATAGCTGGTTGTTCTTGATTAGGTTGAGGGTAAATATTAACTTGGTTATTATCCGCAGAAATAATCATCCCTTCAGGAAAAGCGAAGGACGGAGAAATTATGAGAAACCAGACTGTAAGGATTGCGATCGCTTGTTTAACTGCTGTAAAGTCAAACCTTATCATAATCAAATTTTGTGACTTTTTCAAAAAAATAGGTAAACCATTATCTATGAATAGACTAACAGTTTACCCGACAAAACAATGAAAATTAGCTATTACCAAACTTTTGCAGTTCTTGCTTAAAAGAATCTTTAGCTTGATCAAATCCTTCATACAATTGTTTCATCGTTTGATCATATTGATCTTGAGCTTGTTTGAGGCCTTGATTAAGCTGTTCCATTCCTTGTTTATATTGTTCCTGTGCTTGTTCAAAAGCTTGTTTCGCTTGTTCAGTTCCTGCTGAATATTGTTGCTCAGATTGCTGAAAAGATTGATTAACTTGATCAAAATATTGAGAATCCTGTGAGTCTGCAATGGCGGGGTTTATTATTAAGGTTAAGGTTAGGATAAACCCCAAAAATACGCTTAACAAAGAACGAATAAACATCAGTCATACTCCCAATGGGTAAGTTGCAACAAAATGATACACCATCCCTTTACAAATGGGTGGTTATTTTCTAAAAATTTAAGCATTATTAAGATTTAATCAATCTTGAGATGATGGGGGATTACCGTCCAGCAAAGCCCAGAAAAGTTGGTATAATAAAAGGAGAATTAATGCAGTATATTTCGATACGTTTCGGAGGAAATGCAAAGATGTTAAAGACGATTCTTCAAACCATTAAAAAGTTCTTCAGTTTCTTTATTGAGAAGCCGTCTGCAAGAGCAGATTGGCGTTGGGTTACGAATAATCCAAATTATTCTGCTTCAGAGCCTAAAAGAGCCGAATCTTATGATGATTCAGCCCTAATCTACATTCCCTATCAGATGAGTTACTCTAGTCAACCCTTAAAGTCAGTCCGTTCCTCTGATTCAAAGGTAAAGGTGGATGATTCCATTCATTTGAGTAATTGTCTCGCTAAAGCTTATTACCCCGACGCTCAAGAGATTAAACCTCAAAAGAAAGGGAACAAAAGATAAAATTAGGTAGGGGTTTCTGACTCTGATTTATCCGAATCTAAAGTTGTTAATCCAATAAAACCAGAGGTTAAGCGTTTCTCAATTTCTGCTCGTTGGTTAACTAAATAGACACTGACTAAGGTTAGACTAACCCCTATCCACTGAAATTGAGTTAATTGTTCCTTGAGGAAGATATTACTGAATAAAAGGGCAAAAACAGGGGTAAGAAAAATTAAGGCACTGACACTGGTTAAATTCCCATTGGCTGCTAGGAAAAAGAATAATCCATAGGTAACTGCCGTTCCGAATACAGTAGCATATCCCATTCCTAACCAGCCTTGAGGGGTTATATTTTGCCATTGATTAGATTCCCATAAAAATGACAGTATTAGTAAGGGAATTCCCCCTAAAAACATATGCCATCCAGTGGCAATTACAGGGTCGGTGTATTTTTTCACCACCCGAATAATAATCGTACCAAAAGACATAGAAAGGGCAGCAAATACCATCAATAATTCCCCACTCTGCACGATATTATCTAGGGTAAAACTAGAAGGAGAAACAGGGATGCCTTGACCAGCTAAAAGGCTACTAATCCATTCACTGGGAAGTCCACAGAAGCAAATCCCAATTAAGCCAATAATTAAGCCAAGCCAGCCCCATAAACCGATTTTATCGCTAAAAATCCAGTTAGCCAGCAGGGCAACCACAAGGGGTTGAGCATCAATTAACACAGCCCCTAACCCTGCTCCTGTATTGACTAACCCAGTGGTGAGAAACCCTTGAAACATTGCCCCATCTACTACAGCAAAGAGCAAAATCCATAGCCATGCTTTCCATCCCTTTGGTTGGGGGATGTTAAAGAGGGCAGCCAGTAAAACAACCAAGATTCCAGCCGGAATCAGACGAAAAGCAGCTAAAAATAACGGGGTGGTATCAGGAATGATAAATTTCATCACCACCATTGCTGTTCCCAAGAAGAAAAAGGGAGCAACTAAGATGAAAGGAGATTTAGCTAGATTTTGTGGGTTAAATTTGAGTTCCATTGTAGTTACATTGGTAAAAAGAACAGATTAGAAGGAAAATTGCGTTCTAAAGTTGCCTACATAAATCGGTCCATTGCTACCAAAATTATTGGGTCGTACAATTACATAAAATGAGGGAACAATGGCAATATTATTAGTCACGGGATAGAAATAGTTAGCCTCGAATTCATATTGTACTGAACCATCGCCACCACCAGAAACTAAGAACTCCCGTCCACTAACGACAGAGAAGGGAATAAGATAGGAAAAGGTCGCTTGTGCGCCTTCTTTGCCCACATCGGGTAAAGCAAAGCCTAATTGAACCGATTGAGAATTAATATGACCTTTTCCTCGGTCTGCGTTAACAGGGGTTAGGTTCGTACTTCCCCAACTGTAGCGACCAAATAAGCCAAATTTCTCAAAAACTGCCCAATCAAAGTTAAAAATATAAGCATTGGCAAAGGCGTGACGCAATGACCCCCCAAAGCCATCATCTGCTAATCCGTAGGGAATCGGTTCACCAATCGCCCCCCCAATAAAGCCGCTAAAGGGGTTGGGTTCAAGACGAGAACGGTTATACAGCAAACGGAAGGTTAAGTCATCCGTCGGGGAAATATCTAGTTCTGCGGTAATATTATACGTTCCGCCAAATAAACCCCGTGCTGGGTCAGCAGCCGAAGCTCCAATCTCTGGGGGTAAGAATTCGGTGCTGTTTCCTACATATCCAGTGGTAAATTTGAAAATATCATTGATTCTCCACGACATAACCGCCCCTGTCCCTCGGTCAATGGGGCTAAATTGGGTTGAACCACTACTATTGAAACTTTCTGCACCATTGAGAAAGAAGGTATAACGGTTGTTGTCGAAGTAGCGATAGACTTGGATACGGGGACCAACGGCAATTTCTAAGTTATCGGTGGCGGGAAATGTGTAGTATAAATCCCGAATTGCCACTTGATTGTTTTCTGAAGCACCGGCTTGTAACAGAAAGGGCGTACCAGAGGAGTTAAAGTAACCAGCAGACAGAAATTCATTGGCTGGCGCAGACCCATTTCCAGAAGCAAATTGGACTCTTAGGTTATCCTTACCAGAGAACGAAGTATCCAAACTAATCCAAGTAAGATAACTGAGGGTTGCTTGGGGATTACGGTCAACAATCCGAGTATTAGGACGATTATTTTCATCTCTAGGAGGGTCAAATTGACTAAAAGCGTTAGCCCCTTCGGCAGTGATATCCTTCCCTCGCCATGCGGTACTCAGATAAAGGGTGGTTAAACCGCTTAACTTGGTTGTAGTGGAAAATTGATTATCTTCGAGAAAAGCGACACGGGACTCTAGGTTATCGACCCTTGTTCCCATAGAAGCTAATTCTTGCTGAAATTCTTCGGCTAGTCGCTTTAATCTGTCTAAGTCTTCCTGTAGAACTGCTACGTTTTCCTGTAACAATCGTTCCATGGTATTTAAACAAGCATTTAACCCGGCTGCGAATTCCCAACGGGTTAAAGCACGATTTCCCCTAAATGTACGGTCAGGATAGCCGACAATGCAGCCGTATCGCTCTACAAGGCTTCTTAAGGCTTCATAAGCCCATGCCGTGGGTTCTACATCTCGTAACTCTGAGATGTTGGTAACTTGGGGCAGGGAGTTTTGATTAGAATCCAGATATTTAGAGTTTTGCCTTTTTTTAATTTCATCTAAGGGGCTATTAAATGAACCTTGAGTCGGTGAAGAATTCGATAACTCAGACATGGATGGCACATTTCCGGCCATGGGTTTTGTTTGCGCATTGCCATCTATAACCGTGCCTAAAATAGCGAGAATCCCTAATAGAGATGAGGACAAAAATTGAGCAGATAAAAAACGAACTTTCATGTTACTCACACCACATTAATAAGCGTTTGAAATCAGAATTTATATTTTCCTATCAACTAGGATAAACAATTATAAGATACTTATTTGTTTATTCTACAGTTGTTCTTCCTGGCATAACTAAATTCATCAGTAAGGCGACAATTGCCCCAGTGGCAATTCCAGAAGAAAAGACATCTTTGATAAGTTGAGGCATTTGCTCTAAGGAGTCAGGAGCAAAAGTCACACCTAAACCAAATGCCAAAGAGACAGCAACAATAATCGAAGAACGACTATCCATTTCTACTTCTCTTAGGATATTCAGGCCAGCAACCGCAACTGAGCCAAACATTAAAATGGTTGCTCCGCCTAAAACTGGCTTAGGAATTGTGTTTAAAACCCCACCAATAATGGGGAATAAGCCTAAGAAGATTAAAATGACGGCCAAGTAGTAGCCAATATAACGGCTTCCCACACCTGTAATAGAAATTAAGCCATTATTTTGACTCATGGTGCTATTCGGAAAGGTATTAAAAACTGAGGCTAACCAAGAGTTAAATCCATCTCCTAAAACCCCCGCTTTTAATCTTTGGAAATAGGTTGCTCCCCTAATCGGTTCTTGGGTTACCATTGAGGTTGCTGTAATGTCACCGATACATTCAATGGCTGTTGCAATATAAATAATCGCAAAGGGAATAAAATAAATGAAGTCAAAGCCCAAACCATAACGGAAAGGAATCGGAAAATTAATCGCAGGAAGACCTTCTAAAACACTAAAGTCAACCATTCCTGTTATTAGGGCAATGAGGTAACCCACAATTAAGCCAAGAACAATTGACCCCATACGAATATAACGATTACGATTAACACTTAAAAAGGCAATAATCATTAAAACAGTAATAGAAATTCCCCAGTTTCGAGGACTTCCATAAGCGTCTGTTCCCATGGCTGCAAATCCACCTGCCATATCGATAATACCAACTTTGATTAAAGTTGTTCCAATTAAAGTAACAACAATTCCGGTGACTAAAGGGGTAATAATCTTTTGGGCAATGTTTAAAAATCGACTTAAAATAATCTGGACAAATGCCCCGAAAAAGCACAAGCCAAAAATCAAAGCAAGGGTTTCTTCTGTGGTTTTTCCACTTTCATTGGCTGCTAATCCCACCGTAATAATTGGACCAACAAAGGAAAAACTTGTCCCTTGAATGCTTAATAACCCTGTTCCGATTGGCCCAATTTGTTTCGCTTGAATAAAGGTGGCTACCCCTGAAATGGCAAGGGACATTCCTAGGATAATTGCCGTATTAGCAGGGTCAATACCAATTGCGCCACAAATGATTAATGGTGGGGTAACAATTGGCACAAAAATTGCCATGACGTGCTGTACAGCAACAAATAATCCTTCAGCAAATGGTGGATTATCATTAAGTCCGTAGATTAGCCTACTTTTGTTAATGGGAGTGTCTTCGACACTCGGTATTGGTTGATCAGCTTCCATAGGGTTAGTTTAAAACACGAATTAATAGACATATTTAATGAATCTTATAAAAACTTTTTTAAAAAAAAGTAGCAGATTTTACAGAAAAACCAAATTTCATTCCATAAATTGAACTTTTAAAGGTTTCTTAAGAATCTGTCATTTTCTCCATTTCTTTGATGACTCGCTCTTTTGCTTCCCCTAAATGCTCTACGATTCCTTTAGTAGCTTCTTCCATTTTGCCTTGTTTGATGGCATCATAAATTCGTTCATGTTCGCTGTAAATATTTAATACTTGGGGGTTTTGTTGAAGGGTACGAACCCGAATAACCATCATTTTATCAAAGACTTGGTCTAACAGCGATCGCAACCATAAATTGCCTGAACTTTCCGCTAACAATCGATGGAAGCGATAATCAAGATCGAGCATTTGAAAATTGGTTAATTGAGAGGAGGAAGAACTTTGACTCAGTTTTTTGGCTTGTACTAATAACGCTTCTAGGTTTTGTAATTGAAAGGCACTAATTTGTGTACAAGCTTGGGCAACAGACAATTTTTCTAAGGCTAACCGACAATCATACAATTGAGTAGCATCATTAACCGAAAAGCTGACAACATGTAAAGTATTGTTCTCTCCTTCTACAATTAATTCTTCTTGTCGTAATTGTCTGAGTGCTTCACGAATTGGGGTTCGACTGACTTGTAACTTCTTGGAAAGTCGTGTTTCAATTAAACGCTCCCCCGCAGCAAATTCCCCAGATAAAATCGCAGTGCGAATTGCTTGATAGACTTGCCCCTGTAGCGATTGATTTCGTTGCACAATATGAGATGATAGAGGCAAAATTTTTCTCCTTAATTCATTAAAAATCAAAACCCTGTTTTAAAAAACGGTGTGCTTGGATACATTTATTTAAGACTTACCAGTATACAGTATACAATGATTTTCCAATCACGAAAAAAAATCTGTTTTTAATGATACAATTCATCAACCCTTAAATAACTAAGGAGGTTAGGACAAGCAAATGTACAAACTAAAAATTGTGATTATTGGGGCGGGAATTGGGGGACTAACCGCCGGAATTGCCCTTAAACAAGCCGGATTTGACATTGAAATTTATGATCGAGTTAAAGAATTACGCCCTGTTGGTGCGGGAATTTCCCTATGGTCAAACGGGGTGAAAGTGCTTAATCGCTTAGGATTAGGGGATAAAATGGCAGAAATTGGCGGCATGATGGATTCCATGGCTTATTATGATGCAACGGGAACGCCGCTCAATAATATTGACCTAACTCCCCTCTTTGATATTGTTGGCCAACGTCCCTATCCCGTTGCTAGAGCAGACCTCCAAAAAATGTTACAGGATGAATTAGAATCTTATGGCGTAGAAATCAAGCTCAATCATCAATGTGTTGAAGTCAAAGAAGATAAACAAGGCGTTACGGCAATCTTTGACAACGGACACACGGCAAAAGGCGATTTATTAGTAGCAGCCGATGGCGTTCGCTCCATTTTACGAACTTATGTGCTAGGGGAAGAAGTTAAGCCCAAATACGGCGGATATGTCAACTGGAATGGCTTAGTCCCTGCTGATGAAGCGTTAGCCCCCAAAAACAGTTGGGTGATCTATGTAGGAAATCACCAGAGAGCCTCAATGATGCCCGTTGCAGGAGAACGTTTTTACTTCTTTTTTGATGTTCCCCTTGCCAAAGGAACACCCGCCGAACCCGACCAGTATCCTGCACAACTCAAAAAATACTTCGAGGGTTGGGCTGACCCCGTACAACGATTAATCGAAGCCATTGACCCTTATAAAGTCGCTCGTCCTGAAATTCACGACGTTGGCCCCTTAAATGCACTGGTACGGGGAAAAGTAGCTTTAATTGGTGATGCTGGCCATGCAACCTGCCCCGATTTAGGGCAAGGTGGATGTCAGGCCATGGAAGATGGGCTGGTATTAACCCAATATCTCCAGACCACCAATATTAGTGTAGAAGACGCTCTCAAGCGTTACGAGGCAGAACGTAAAGTAAGAACCAGTGCGGTAGTGCAGAAAGCTCGAAAACGGGCTGAACAGATTCATGGGAAAGATCCGGCTGTGACAAAGCAATGGTATAACCAACTAGCCAACGAATCACCCCAAGACGTAAGAGATGCCATCGCTAAAGTAATTCTAGCCGGTCCAATGCACTAAATTACTGAATCTGCTAACCAGACATTGAACATTATGGAAGAAACAAACCCAGAATTAATACAAGAAGAAACTATCTCAGTTCCCGATGAAACTGAGGTCACAAACAATACCACAGCAACGGTTTATGCTGACTTAGTTTATGGCTTAAATGATAGACCCCATATTACTGAAGCCTTATTGGTTGCCTTTCAGCACGTTATGGCTTCTTTTGTCGGAATCCTTACCCCTCCCTTAATTATTTGTAATACTTTAGGATTAGATGCTACTGACACCAGTTTTATTATTAGTATGTCCTTGTTTATCTCAGGACTAGCAACCTTTATTCAAGCGAAACGAATTGGACCAATTGGCTCAGGATTATTGAGTCTTCAAGGGACAAGTTTTACCTTTTTAGGGCCAATTCTTGCCATTGGCACGACTCACATTGAAGCAGGAAACACGCCACAACAAGCCTTAGCCTTAATCTTTGGCTGTTGCTTTTTCGGTGCATTTGTCGAAGTTTTCTTCAGTCGCTTTTTACATTTAACTAAGAAAATTATTACGCCACTTGTGACAGGTACTGTGATTACGATTATTGGTTTAACCTTAATTAAAGTTGGGATGACCAGTTTAGCAGGTGGGGTAGCGGCGAAAAACAATGGTACATTTGGCAGTCCTCAAAACTTAGCATTAGGAGGATTTGTGATGGTAATTATTATTATTCTTAATTTGAGTAGTAATAAGTATCTAAGAATGGGAGCAATTTTTATTGGTTTAATGGTCGGTTATATCATCTCTATTTTCTTAGGTCTGGTTAACTTTGAAGGAATCAATAATTTACCTTTACTTTCCTTACCGATTCCCTTTCGCTATGGTATGGGTTTTGAGTGGTCAGCTTTTATTCCTTTTATTTTGCTTTATCTTATTACCACTATTGAAACCATTGGCGATCTAACAGCAACTTCAGCCGTTTCTCAAGAACCCATTGCAGGAAATGTTTATATTAATCGTATCAAGGGAGGTGTCTTAGGAGATGGGATTAATTCTTTAATTGCAGCCTGTTTTAACACATTTCCTAATACAACATTTAGCCAAAATAATGGTGTGATTCAAATGACAGGCGTAGGCAGCCGTTATGTCGGTTTTTATATTGCTGGTATTCTAGCATTTTTGGGTTTCATTCCTGTTATTGGTGGCTTTTTTCAAGCCTTACCTCAACCTGTATTAGGCGGTGCGACCATTGTTATTTTTGGGTCAATTGCAGTAGCAGGAATTAATATTATTGCTTCTTCTGAAGAAATCGGCCGTCGCTCCCTCATTATTGTATCCGTTTCGTTAGCATTAGGATTAGGTGTTACCTTTGTTCCCGAAATTTTTAATGATAAACCGATGATTATTAAGAGTTTATTTTCTTCGGGTATTTCAACGGGTGGACTGGTAGCAATTTTGCTAAATGGGTTATTACCTAAAGACAGCTAAAGTCTTGGAGAAAATCCTGTTGTAAATTATCAATTATCCATTGATATAGCCCTACGCATTAAGGTGTTTGAAAGTTAGGATCTCAGCAACCCCAGTTAGGGAAAAATGTTTGACTTTTGCCTTGCCCGTAGGGTTATAAATACCCTTCGATTAACCAATCTTGATCAATGAGTTGTAGGTTGGCTTGTTTTAAAGTGAAAGCATCTGTCATTTCGGTCAAATTTAAGTCACCAATAGGAGACGGTGCATTGTCTCCACCAATAATTTTAGGGGCGATAAAAGCCATCACTTTTTGTATCACACCATTCGTTATCGCTTTTGCGGCTAACTTGCCACCACATTCCCATAAAACAGAAGATAATCCTCGCTCATAAAGGCATTTCATAACAGTTAACGGGGTTATATTATCTAGTTCTATGATTTCTACCCCTTGATCACTTAATTGCTGTTTTAAAACAAGATTAGGATTGAGTTGAGTAAAAATGAGGGTATTAGCTGTTTCTGTATGCCAAAGATTCGCTTGTGAGGGTAAATTAAACGAAGGACTCAAAATAACTCGTAAAGGATTGCGATCGCTAACTTTATGGGTCGTTAAGTGGGGATTATCCAATCTTACCGTATTTCCGCCAACAATCACTGCATCGCAAGCAGCACGAACTTGATGTACTCGATGACGGGCTTTTTCTCCTGTCACCCATGCACTATGTCCCGTGGTGGAGGCAATTTTGCCATCTAAGGTCATAGCATATTTAAGAATACCAAAGGGTAAATGATGGGTAATACGATGGATAAAGGCTTCATTTAATTGGCGACAGTCGGCTTCTTCCACACCGACAATCACATCGATTCCTGCATCTTCTAAGCGTTTAATGCCCGTTCCTGCAACAAGAGGGTTAGGATCAACCATTCCTACGACAACTTTCCCCACCTTTGCCCGAATTAAGGCTTCTGTGCAGGGCGGTGTCCGGCCATAATGGTTGCAGGGTTCTAGGTTAACATAAACGGTTGCATCTTGAGCCTCTTCTCCGGCATCTTTGAGGGCGAATACTTCTGCATGAGAGTCTCCTGCTTTGGGATGATAACCTTCCCCCACAATTTCCCCATTTTTAACAATAACTGCCCCAACAAGAGGATTGGGACCGGTTTTTCCTTGGGCTAAACGGGCAAGCTCTAAACAACGCTGCATCAGTGCTGAGTCATTCATATTCAGTTAACAGTTAGCAGTTATCAGTGAATGGTTATTAGTTAACAATTATCAGTCCATACAAGAAATATTAATATTTTAGTAGGAATTACGCTTCTCCTGAAACCTAACACCTGACACCTAACTCCTATAAAACGTAACAAAACATTGAGAAAGTCAATAAAGCCATAGCCTAACTCAGTACACTAAAAGTTTAAAGACTTAAATTATTCATCCCACACCAGATCACTTGCCCTATGTTTCCCATCAATCGTCCTCGCCGTTTACGTCAACATCCTCAACTGCGCCGCATGGTACGCGAAACGGTGTTAACTGCTAACGATTTAATTTATCCTCTGTTTGCTGTCCCGGGAGAAAGTGTTGCCAAAGAAGTCACCTCAATGCCGGGGGTTTATCAGCTTTCTGTGGATAAAATTGTCGAAGAAGCCAAAGAAGTCTATGATTTAGGCATTCCTGCTATTATTCTCTTTGGTATTCCTAATAATAAAGACGATGAAGCTACAGGTGCATGGCATGATTGTGGGATTGTGCAGAAAGCAGCCACCGCCGTTAAAGAAGCTATTCCTGAGTTAATTGTCGTAGCCGATACTTGCTTATGTGAATATACGCCCCACGGCCATTGTGGTTACTTAGAAGTCGGAGATTTAAGTGGACGGGTGTTAAACGACCCCACCCTCGAATTATTGAAAAAAACCGCCGTTTCTCAAGCGAAAGCTGGTGCTGATATTATTGCCCCCTCTGGAATGATGGATGGTTTTGTCACTGCAATTCGTCAAGCTTTGGATGAAGCAGGGTTTGAGAATACCCCAATTTTGTCCTACGCTGCCAAATATTCCTCTGCTTATTACGGCCCGTTTCGAGATGCGGCGGAATCTGCCCCTCAATTTGGCGATCGCCGTACTTACCAGATGGACCCCAGTAATGCCCTAGAAGCCTTAAAAGAGGTGGAATTAGATATTGCAGAAGGGGCAGATATGTTAATGGTGAAGCCTGCCCTCTCCTATATGGATATTATCTGGCGAGTGAAAGAAATTACCCAGTTACCCGTTGCTGCATATAATGTTTCTGGAGAATATTCAATGGTAAAAGCAGCCGCTTTAAAGGGTTGGATTGATGAGAAAAAAGTGACTTTAGAAACCTTAACCAGTTTTAAACGGGCAGGGGCGGATTTAATTTTAACTTATCATGCTAAAGATGCTGTTCGTTGGTTGGATGAACAGTCATTTTAGTGATCAGTTATCAGTTATCGAAATAACTAGGTCGAAAACCCTGTCTTTTAAGACGGAACGTTTTTGGAACAGAGGGATAAATCCTTGCTACAAAAACAACTTCCGACTTCGTTATTCCCATTCGATGGTTCCGGGGGGTTTAGAGGTAACGTCATAAACCACCCGATTAACCCCTTTTACCTCATTTACCATACGATTAGAGATGGTTTCTAGTAAATCATAGGGGACACGAGACCAGTCGGCAGTCATACCATCTTCACTCGTAATTAAACGTAGGACAATAGGATGGGCATAGGTTCGTTGATCTCCCATTACTCCAACACTACGGATAGGTAACAATACGGCAAAAGCTTGCCAAAAATCGTGATACATTCCCTGCTTCAGAATTTCATCCCGCACTACAAAATCCGCATCCCGTAGGATATTTAAGCGTTCGGCTGTTACTTCTCCGATAATACGAATCGCTAAACCCGGGCCGGGAAAAGGATGACGACGGACAATTTCTTCTGGAAGACCAATAGACCGCCCTACATTACGAACTTCATCCTTAAATAGCTTTCGTAGGGGTTCAACCAGCTTAAACCGCAGATTTTTAGGTAATCCTCCCACATTATGGTGACTTTTAATTTTAACTGCGACTCTTTCCCCTGTTTTGGGGTCAACATTGCTATCTGCTGATTCAATAACATCAGGATACAATGTACCTTGCGCTAGATAATCAAAGGGGCCAAGACGGTTTGATTCTTCTTCAAAAACTTGGATAAATTCATGACCAATGCGACGACGTTTTTCTTCAGGATCGGTGACTCCCTCTAATTTCTCTAAAAAGCGATCACGGGCTTCTACATACTCTACGGGAATATGGAATTGTTGATCAAAAATCTCGACTAACCTTTCGGGTTCACCTTTTCGCATAAACCCTTGATCAATAAACATACAGGTTAATTGGTCACCAATGGCACGATGTAGCAAAAAAGCAAGGGTAGAAGAATCTACACCCCCAGATAAAGCAAGTAAGACCCGTTTATCCCCTACTTTAGCTCGAATTTCTCGAACTGAATCCTCGACAAACGCTTCCATTGTCCATGTGGGTTCGCATTCACAAATATGATAGACAAAGTTGCGAATTAGGGCGATACCGCCAATAGAATGAACTACTTCGGGGTGAAACTGTACACCAAAGAGTTTCTTTTCATGATGAGCGATCGCAGCACAGCGAGTATTATCAGTATGGGCGAGAACACTAAAACCATCGGGAAGTTGGGTACAAGAATCTGCATGACTCATCCACATGGTCGCTTGATCTTCTACATTAGTTAATAAATCTGTAGGATCATCAATTTGTAAGGACGCTTTACCGTATTCTGCCCGTTTTGCCCGTTCTACTTCTCCTCCTAATTGTTGCACCATTAACTGCATTCCATAACAAACCCCCAAAATGGGAACACCTAGCTGCCAAATTTTGGGATCACAGTGGGGCGCATTTTCGTCATAAACTGAGTTAGGCCCCCCAGAGAGGATAATTCCTTTGGGATTGAGTTGTCGTAATTTCTCTACATCGGTACGATAGGAAATGACTTCTGAGTAAACATTCGTTTCTCGAATACGACGGGCAATGAGTTCGGAATATTGAGAACCAAAGTCTAAGATGAGGATTATTTGGCGATTCTGCAAGGTTTCTAGGGACTTTGACGGCAAAGTATCTGGTGTTTCCGAGAAGGAGGGAGTTTGAGTAGTCACGCTAGATTAAAGATTTGACGAAAGCTGAAATATACAACTTATTTTAACCTGAGTTGTGAGATCAGAATATTTTGGTTATGATTCTAGGTTCTAGGTTTTAGGTTTGATAGTCTTTTAAAATAAGTTTGAGATATAGGAGATAGGAGTGCGAGGATCTGGCTCTCTATACTAATAAATAAGATAGTGTAAAGTATATAATAAACAAGATAGTGTACTGATATCTCAGTGATCACTGAAATGACACCTTTTCATCGGAGGAAAAAACAATGGTTATTGCTAGAAAACTTGAACCTATATTAACCCTTGAAGCATTTTTAAAGATTCCAGAAACTAAACCTGCTAGTGAATACCTTAATGGAGAAATTTATCAAAAGTCTATGCCACAAGGAGAACATAGTATTTTGCAAGGTGAATTGCTTTCTAGTATTAATCAAATCGGGAAACCTAATAAATCTTTGTATTCTCTTCCTGAGTTAAGATGTACATTCGGAGGACGGTCTATTGTGCCAGATTTAGCAGTATTTCGTTGGGAGAGAATTCCCAAAACAGATAAGGGGAAAATTGTCAATAAATTTGAGATTTATCCCGACTGGATAATTGAAGTTTTGTCTCCTGAACAATCAGCTAATAGGGTCATAGATAAGATTGTTTTTTGTTTAAAACAGGGAACAGAGTTAGGATGGTTATTAGATCTTGAAGATGAATCTGTGATGGTTTTTAGACCGAATCAATTACCAGATATTATAGCGGATGCAACGGTTTTACCTGTATTAGAAGGGTTAAAGGATTGGCAATTAAGCAGTCAAGATATTTTTGCTTGGCTGAAAATTTAGAGGTAGGTTGGGTTAGGAAGATCAGCTTTTCCCCTGATGGCATTTATTTAGCCACTGCATCATATAAAATGGCCAAATTAGTAGAAGTCGCTACAGGAAGAGAGATAGCCACTATTCAACATCAGGATGAGGTCTATCATGTCACCTTTTCGCCTGATGGAAGATATTTTGCCACTGCATCGGGTGATGATACAGCCAAATTAGTAGAAGTGGCTACAGGAAGAGAGATAGCCACTATTCAACATCAGGATGATGTCCATCATGTCATCTTTTCGCCTGATGGAAGATATTTTGCCACTGCATCAGATGATCACACAGCCAAATTAATTAATTTGCAGAAACTTTCTCGACTTCTAAATAAAGCAAAGAATAGAACAACTTCCCAAAAAACTGAAACATCTGCAATTGTCTATCTCGATAAACCTGAAGCTTTTTTCTTAAACTGGTTACGCTTAGAATCGAATCAATCGAGTTTTTATGAATATATGCTAAAGGAAGCAAAACAGCAAAAAGAGGGACTTTCGGTTAAATATCGTTATCCTATATTAGAGACAAATCTATTATTACAATCTCTCGGATTTCTATTCCTTAATGCAGAGAGACACTATCAAACCGTTTATCCCACGCTGATAGATATTGATGACGCTGAAATTCAATCTATCGCCATGCAGGATATGAAACAAAGTATTTCTGCTGCTTTATCTTCCCTTTATGAATTTATAGCTAGTCGGATGACATTAGATAACGAAGATTATGATCAAGGAATAAAGCGATTCAAACAAGACATTGAACAAGAGATCACTAACACAGAACTTTTAATTGAGATTGAGCATCAATTACAGATTCTTTTACAATTAAAAGGAATTAACAATCAAGAAGAATTACGAACGATTAAAGAAATGCTGATAGAAATTGAGAAAATATTTAAGTCTCTTTTACCTGAAGAAATGAGAGAAGAACAATCTGAGAATTCAGTAATTGCTATTAAAGAAGACTTAGACAAGCAACAAATAGGGAACCTTGCTAATGAAACACCAGAAAACCAGATTATTCCTTTATTATCCAACCTCAAAGAATTGGGTTTACTAAATTCTGCGATCGCTTTAGCCTGTCTTAAAAAACTATCACCCAAAGAATTAATAGAAGGTTGTCAAGTTTTACCTCAAAAGGCAATTAATAAAGAACTTGCATTAACCATTATTAATAAACGCCAAAAAACTCACTATATTGGGACACTCTTACCTTGGACTGATTTTACCAATAAAGAAGTCTTACTCAATATTCTTCAAACTACACCCCTTAAAAGATGTTGGTTAAGATAAACTATGGATTATGAGCGAAAAATATCTTTGATTGCGGAATAAGCTTCTATAGCAGAGAAAGAGACGATAGAACATTATCTAATAGTATGACGCCTATCTTGCAAGTCCCTAAACGCCTACTTTGAAATTAAATTCAGGGCTAATCTAAACAACTGTAAAGGCGTTTTCAGAAAACGCCCCTACAGACTATCATTATTTAGACATGATGACCATTACTTGCACCATTTTGAGCAACTTTCACCCGTTCTTCGATAGGAATGTAGGACTTACTGTGTTGGCCAACATAAATTTGAGTCGGACGGAAAATACGGTTAACTGCTAATTGTTCTTTCCAGTGGGCTAACCAACCAGCAACACGGGCGATCGCAAACAAAGGCGTATATAAATCTTCAGGAATGCCTAATTTACGATAAACTAAACCCGAATAGAAATCCACATTGGGATAAATGCCCTTATGTCCTAGATGTTCCTCAACCACTTTCTCTAATTCGAGGGCAATTTCATAATATTGATCTGTTCCCTCCTGTGCAAATAACTCTTCAGCTAAACCCTGTAAAATAGTCGCCCGTGGATCTTTTACCTTATAAACTCGGTGGCCAAATCCCATAATTTTCTGTTTATTCGCCACACATTTTTCCACATAAGGACGCACATTTTCCACCGAACCAATTTCCCTTAACATACTTAATACTTCTTCGTTTGCACCCCCATGCAACGGGCCCGCTAATGTTCCCACCGCAGAAGCAATAACCCCATAAGGATCGGTTAAAGTAGAAGCCGTTACCATCGCTGAGAATGTGGAAGCATTCATCGTATGTTCAGCGTGTAAAGTCAAACAGACATCAAAAATTCTCGCTGCTAAGGGATCAGGAACTTTTTCCGTTAACATATACAAGAAGTTGGCTGCATAATCGAGATCATCATTGGGTTGAATGGGATCATTTCCCTTTCTCATTTGGTTAAATGCAGCAACCATTGTAGGAATCTTGGCTAAGAGACGGAAAACCGCTTGAAAAATGTAGTCAGGGTTATCTAAAGCACGACGAGAATAAAATAAACCCAATGCGGCGGCTGAGGTTTGCAGCGCATCCATGGGGTGTCCCGTTTCGGGGAAACATTTCATCATGTCGCGGATATGATACTTAATGCGGCGATGATATCGTATCTCCGTCCGAAATTCTTCTAATTCCTCTTTGGTAGGTAGTTCTCCCCAAATTAGCAAAAAAGCTGTTTCAATGAAGGTGCTTTTTTCCGCTAATTCTTCGATACGGATGCCCCGATATTCTAACAGTCCTTTTTGCCCATCGACATAACTAATGCCAGAACGGGAGGCAGGAATATTCTCTAAACCGGGAATATATTCACAAACTGATGCAACCATAGTTTCACCTATTAATATTTGTAACGTAATTATGAGCAACTCGAAGTTACTTTACCCTAAAATTCTGATGATGCTTAGTTTCGATGCAATTTTTTAATGTTTGTTTACAGCAACCATCTCGGAGAAATCAGCAAATGTAACTCACTCTCACCAATGGGGTTAGGAAGCTTGGGTAAGGTTAACCCAATAACGCCCGCCTTTTTCACCACGAATTTATCTTGCGACTGTCCCCAGATTAAGAATTCTGTCCATTGTCCTAAATTGGGTTGATGGCCGACAAGGGCAAGGCAACTCTCTTCTCCATTGTACCGAGAAGTTGACCACCAATTGACCCAATCTTTGAGATCACCTTGGGGCGATAGACAGGGCAATGTTTGGATCTCTTGACTTAGACCGACGGCTTGTAAAATTTTAGCAGTTTGATGCGCTCTAATAAGGGGACTAGTTAGAATAATGTCAAATTTGATACCAATTTCTTGTAATCGTTGAGCTACTTTACGAGTTTTGTGCTGCCCTTTTTCGGTAAGGGGACGGAGTTCATCTTTACTGTATGTTCCTCTTTCAGCCGCAATACCATGTCGAATTAAATACAGTTGAGTCATAAGCATGATAGATTGTGAATTATGAATTAACACTTGTGATATGTATCACTAATTACTTGTCTAGTGGATTACACATAGACGAGAATGGGTCAACTAGGATGGAATTATTGGTATAGAACATTACCTTATTTCACTTTTTCATGTCACATATTACTATGATTGGTAACACATCTCCTCATATCACTCAAGCCTACCTTAATGATATTAAGCGAATCCTCCAACAAAGAGAACAAAAAGCGTCAAACAAAAGGCGATATACTCGGTTTAGTCACCATAGCGGCACAATGATTCAGCTAAAAATCTGCAATCATGGCGGAGAATGGTTAAAAACCCATGCCTTTATCGCCGATGAATCCTTTGGTGGCCTAGGACTTTTGGCGATTACTTCGGATGTATTATTTATTGATCAACTTTGTCAAATTTTAATGCCGGGGATAGGATGGATAGAAGGGCGCATTGCATGGTTACGTTCCCTCGATAATTCCATACAAGAAATGGGGATTAGATACAACCATGTTTAGTTTTTCTCTCATAATCTCGGAATGACTTTAATTACTGGTAAAACTCAGCTACTTGGCATAATTGGCCATCCCGTTAGCCATTCCCTATCCCCTGTGATGCAAAATGCAGCGATCGCAGTTTTGGGACTAGACTATATCTATCTTCCTTTTCCCATTGAACCCTCTAGGCTCGAAGATGGATTAAAAGGATTTCAAGCCATGGGCTTAAGGGGATTTAACGCAACAATTCCCCATAAACAAACAATTATTCCTTATTTGTCCGAAATTTCCCAAGAAGCCCAATTGGTAGGGGCAGTGAATACAGTTAAATGGACAGAGCAAGGATGGTATGGCACAAATACGGATGTTGAAGGCTTTTTAGCCCCATTAAAGACATTAAAGCAATCTTGGCAACAAATTACCCCCGTTATCTTAGGAAACGGGGGAGCAGCTAGAGCCGTTGTGGTAGGCTGTTGGCAGTTGGGATGTCCCGAAATTCATGTGGTTGGACGCAATGCTCAGAAGTTAAAAACTTTTTGGCAAAGTTGGCAGCAAACGCCCCTTAAAGACGCTGTTAAGTGCCACAATTGGGAGAATTTATCAGGGTTACTATCTCAGACAAAGTTACTGGTTAATACAACCCCTGTGGGAATGTCGCCCAATACAGACGAAACGCCTGTGACGGAGGAAATAATGAAACAGTTAAGCAACAATGCGATCGCTTATGATTTAATTTATAATCCTAGTCCTACCCTATTTTTACAGATGGCACAGCAACAAGGTGCAATAGTCATTGATGGTTTAGAAATGTTAGTACAACAGGGGGCAAAAGCACTAGAATTATGGTTAGAACAACCAGTTTCCGTAAATACCATGAGGACAGCGTTAACTGATTATTTAGGATTAGATTAGATAGGATTAGATGAGATAGATTTGTCAAGACCTCAGCCGTTTACGAATATTACCAAAACCGACCATTGGAACGACGACGGGGTTGAGAGGGAAAAGGCCGAGAGGTAGGATATCGATTAGGGATGGTTTGATAAGAATCATCAAGAGAATCGCCTGTAGATAAGTCAGATTGAAGCACTAGCGTTAAATCTCGATTAGGATTAAGGGTAATTACTTCTTTTGTGCCCCCCCCTATCACACCAGCTGTTGGTAAAGCCCATCCGGCTAATGTACCAAATGCTGCACCACCTAGCACTTCCAAGGCATTAATTCGTCTGTCGCCCGTTGTTCCTGCCAGAATAGTTGCTGCTCCTGCTCCTGCTACTGTTCCTTTCAGAATATCTACTGTATTTGCCTGAATATCCACTGTCTCTACCTGTCCTACTACATCAGATGCAGCATCAAAGGTTAAAGGGGTATCACTATCAATCTTAATTTCTCTAGCAACGTAACGCACTTGTTGCCCAGAAGGTTCTAGTTGTCCTTCGATTGTGCTTCCAGCAGGAATGACCACTCGACCATTGCGATCGCGGATAGGACTCGCTACGGTTAGGGTTAGAGGAATGGTTTGTCCTTGTTCGAGCGTTAGGGTGTCCTCATCGTAAGATATAGGAATACGAGTTCCTGCTTCCACTACACCAGCTTGATAATTATAATCATTACGGTCATCTGCATAAATCGAGTAAGGTTGGGCGACGACGGGGCTAAGAGATGTAAGGGTAGATGTACCAAGTAATAATGCAACAACGCTTGCTTTAGCTAATTTAAGGGTTAACATTGCTCAAACTCCTTGTTTAATCATCATATCAGTTGCTTATCTTTAGGTTATCCTTTACACCATTAGGATGTCAGTCCCACAATAAAGGGAAAAATGTAGAAAGTTAGATGGAATGAACGGTTAACTTAGTATAATTATCTTGGAACTTATCTAATCAACACAAGAAACAATCAGCAGGGAAGGGGATTAAAAAAGGTCTGCATTATGCAGACCCCATTCCTGTTATCTCAAAGTACAGAAGAAGTAGTTAACCTTCATTCATAACGGACTCTTTGCCATTCTGATGAGGTTGAATGACCCCATATCCCCCATGATTGCGAATATAAATGACATTAATTTCATCGGTTTCTTTGTTGCGAAACATATAAAAATCATGATCCACTAACTGAAGTTGTTCAAGGGCTTCGTCCATTGTCATAGGTGGCATGGCAAAATACTTCATTCGTACCACTTCAGAGGGCAATTCAGGGATGCGATCGCCAATTAAGGTTTCAGGGAGGGGAGGTGCATCCTCTAAAGATTCGGTAACAATTGAACGAGCCGATTTTTTATGAGATTGGCGTTCTTTATATTTGCGAAGTTGTCGCGCAATTTTATCTGAAACCAGATCGATACTAGCATATAAATTCTCACTGCCTTCTTGGGCGCGAATGACTGCCCCGTTTGCATAAACCGTTACTTCTGCTTTATGTTTATTAGAAACCCGCGCATTACGAGCTACAGATAAATGGACATCTACTTTAGTGGTTAAACTGTGAAATTGTTTGACCGCTTTTTCTAATTTCTGCTCTACATAATCTTGAATGTCTTCGGTAAATGCAATGTTGTTGCCTTGAATTAAAAGCTTCATCTTGAACACTCCATTAGGTCGCTGACAGTAATAAGAATTTGCTGAAAAAAGGGTAAGCTGATGATAAAGAGAAACCAACAATTAGCTTATTTAGGCTAATTACTCCTATTCTAAAAAAGAGCTTTTTCTTTTCCCTTTTGATATCAAGCTTTGGGGGGATCACAATGGAGTTTACTTTCGTTTTTTCTTCATTGGGTTTGACTTCCTCGCAATGGTCATTAGGTGAAGGAACGGAGGATAAAAGTGAACTTCCCTGAAAACATAACCGAACGATGGGAACGGTTCACCCTATCGTCTTTGGCTTTACTCTCTGAGTAACTCCTCTCTGTATTTATTATAGGCTATTTTCCCTTGATCCCTTATTAGATTTTCTGTTGAAAACTAGCTTTTAACTCATCATTACTTATCAAAAGTAAAAGGATTTACACCAGAGACTTCCTTGATACTCCCATGAGTTGAAATAGAGAGAATCAGGCTAAATTAAGCTAGACAAGTTACAATCAGGAAGGGAAAAAATAACCTCTTTATTGGATTTGATATTCTTAGGGTAGCATTTGGTATCCTCGAAAACATCACTTTTTGGTTTCTTTTTATTTTCCTTTGCATCCTGTTACATTTCTTCATAAGAACTACCATTATTTTTTTAGGAAATGACCCAACCTCTCCCAGAAAGTTCTCAAAAACGATGCTGTGTTGTCGAACAGTTAAGTATTATTTCTTATCAAACTGCATGGGATTATCAGCGATCGCTTGTGCAGCAACGAAAACAAGATTCTACGCTTTGGGATCACTTATTATTATTAGAACATCCTGCTGTTTATACTTTGGGAACAGGTGCGGATGATCGCTTTCTAAAATTTGCTCCCACTGACTCATCTTTTGAAATTCATCGCGTGGAAAGAGGGGGAGAAGTCACCTATCATTGTTTAGGACAAATTGTTGGCTATCCAATTCTTAATTTACGGTACTATAAACAGGATTTACATTGGTATCTAAGGCAATTAGAAGAGGTAATTATTCAGGTGTTAGAGAAATATCATTTAAAAGGAGAAAGAATCACTGGATTGACAGGGGTTTGGATAGATGGGGTAAAAGTAGCAGCGATTGGCATTAAAGTGAGTCGCTGGATTACGATGCATGGTTTTGCACTGAATGTCTGCCCTGATTTAAGGGGATTTCGTTATATTGTTCCTTGTGGGATTGAAGATAAACCAGTGGGAAGTTTAGAACAGTTTTTACCAACGATTGATATTAAACAAGTTTATCAGGATCTTATGACCGCATTTGCTCAAGTTTTTCAAGTTAAATTGTTGAGTAGAAATAAGTAATGAGCAGGTTTTGAAAAAGATTGTTTGTTTTCTTTGTAACCTAAATTTATCAACCCGCCCGTATTATCTCTCTGCCTTAATAACTAATTTGTACTTCGAGTTAATTCATCCCTTTAAACAGTCCTTGGGGACGAATTAACAGAATAAGAATCATCACAAATAAGGCGACTCCTAACTTATAGTTTGATCCCAACCAAGGAACACTTAATTCTTGGACAATCCCAATCACTAACCCCCCTGCGATTGCACCATAAGGATTGCCAATTCCACCTAAAATTACAGACGCAAACATAGGCAAGATTAAAAACCAGCCCATATTGGGACGAATGGTATTAGTAATTAAGCCAAACATTGCCCCACCAGTTGCAGTTAATAAACCCGTAATTATCCATGTCCACAACACGACTTGTTCTACATTAATTCCTGAGACTCTGGCTAAATCTACATTATCAGCTACGGCTCGCATTGCTTTACCAATTTTGGTTTTTTGCAGAAGTAAATGAAGGGCAATAATAATAACAATCGTTAAACCAATGACCCATAAACGATCAACGGCCATTCGCATTCCTAAAATTTCAGGGGCTTGAAGTAAAGGAACATCATATTTTTTATTATTTCCTCCCCAAATTAACAATATACCATTACGAATAAATAAGGCCAATCCAATAGAAATAATGGTCAACGTTGTGCTTGTCGCTCGTCGGTTTCGCATTGGTTTCCATAATAAATATTCAGAAATCAGCATAGCGATTACTGTACCTGATGCACCAATTAGGACAGAAAATCCCATATTAAGTCCACTGGTATTAGATAACCATGTTAAATAAGCCCCCAAGGTCATAAAATCACCGTGAGCAAAGTTAGAAAGTCGTAGAATACCACAAGTTAGGGTTAATCCTACCGCAGCCAAGGCAATCACACTACCGATTGCAATACCATTAAAGATAAGTTGAGAGGTTTCCATTGAAATTAAGAAAATAGAAGTTCTCGTTATTATACTCAAAGATGGCAAAATAATTTTCAAGAATTGATGAATTGAGAATAGACTCTTATTATGTTATAATTAATAATTAAATCTATCTAGACAAATAACGATGGTAGCAGTTAATCTTAAACAAGACATCATTTACCCTAATTCGGATGGTGAACCCTTGGCTGAAAGTTACGTTCATTTATATGCGATTTTAACCACCTTAGAGGTTTTAAAACAGTATCTAGGGAATCGTCAGGCAACTGTACTAGCCAATCAATTTTTATATTATAGTGAAGGATTGCCTAAAATGAGAGTTGCGCCTGATGTAATGGTAATTTTTGATGTTCCTTCTGGGGGAAGAGATAACTATAAAATTTGGGAAGAAGGACAAGTTCCTCAAGTGATTTTTGAAATGACTTCCCAAGGAACAAAAAATCAAGATCAAGCGTTTAAAAAGGTATTATATGAACAATTAGGGGTAAAGGAATATTGGTTATTCGATCCTAAAGGAGAGTGGATTATCGAACAATTACGAGGTTATCGTCTAAGAAATGGGGAATATGAATTAATCGAAAACTATTATAGTGAACCGTTAAATTTGCGGTTACAAGTAGAAGGAAATTTAATCGGTTTTTATCGACAAGATACAGGAGAAAAATTATTAGTTCCTGAAGAATTGGCGGCAGCTTTACAGGAAAAAGAAAGGGAATTAGAACGAGAGAAACAAAAAAATCAAGAAATGGAAAAAATACTGCAACAATATCGAGAACAATTTGGTGAGTTATAACGCTAGTTTAGTTCAGAAAATCAACAATGATGACAAGATTTCAGGTGTTAGGTTTCAGGTTTGGAAAAGTAATAATTCAGAGAGTAAATAACTGTTTACTGTTTACTGTTTACTGTCCTAATTTCCCCATTTTGGTTGTCCTAAAGTAGTCAAATAAATGACCGCTTCATCTTCAGGAATACCTAAAACTTCATTAACTTGATCGTCAAAAAATCCAGCTATTCCACTTACCCCTAAGTTTAAATGAATTGCTGCTAAATTCAACCGTTGTCCTAAATGGCCTGCATCTAAATGTAAATAGCGATAAGCGCGATCGCCGTATTTTTCTACAGCTTTTCCTAAGTCCGCAGTTTGAAAGATAATGGCGGCTGCATCCCGTCCTAATTCCTGTCCTAATGATAAATAATGTAGTTCAGATTGGAAATTTTTAAAGCGAATTTGTCTTAATTCTTGGGCATGGCGGGCATAATAATAACAGCCTTCTTCTAGGCCAATAACCCCTGATACAGCAATAAAAGTTTCTAATAAGTTTAAATCAAAATAATCGGGGTTGTCATCAAATCCTTGATCGGGGTAAGCTTCAGGATGATAGGTGAAGTTAAGTAAAGCTTTTAGGTCATCAAGGGTAATATCCCCCCCAGTATAGGCGCGGGTAGAACGTCGTTGCAAAATCGTTCTTTCTAACCCTGATAAATTTTTTCCCCAGTCTATGGGTTGAGTCCCTAGGGGAACTTTTAAACAAAAAGGTAAATTATAACTATCTTCACCTTTTTTTTGGTTATTTGGGCGAAAATTGCTTAAGTCTCCTTCAACATCTCTAATTTCTGAGGCTTGATGTAAATAACCGAGTAACTCCCCGTCTTTTAACTGGGGATAATTAGTATTTATAGGAGAAGGAAGGGCTGTAATGGAAACAGACGGAGAAATATTGTCATTTTCTTGATCAAGAAGGGGAATAACCGTTAATACGCCCTCTTGTTCGGGATCAAGATACATCAATTCGTTTAAGGCGACATCTTGAAATCCACCGATTAAATAGGGACGATAACCCGTCATGGCTGCACAGAGTTCAATATTGCCCAATAAATGCCCTGTATCAAGAAAAATACGCCGATATGCCCGATCTTCGTATCGCCATGCCGAACGATAAAAAATAGCAGTAGTAATGATGGCTAATTTGGTTTTTTCGAGGGCAGGATGATTAAAACAGGCTTCTCGTAGGGTTGACCACACTTCATTATCCCAAAAATGGACTAAGGTGTGAGTTTTTGGCTGATAACTATAGAGTCCTTTTTTTAGTAAAGGTGTTCCTCGTGAAAGGAGATACATTTCCGCCGGATAGAGGCCACCGGCTGAAGGGGATGAACGTAGATAGATCGGTTCTCCCATTGTAGTGATTTTAGCGGTTAAACCATAGCTATAGGCGAATAAGCGGGATAAGCGTTGCCATTGGTAGTCTTCTGTCTGTTTATTAACGGTCTTCTCTTTGTTTAGATAGGGTTTAAGGTCATAGGCCGCACCAATTTTATAGTCTTTGAAAGGGGTAGGTTGGGAAGACCAATCTAAGGATCGATTTTTCGTTGCAATTGTGTCAGGATGATACTTAGTCCTTTCGTGGTAATGAATGGCGATGGAGTCTGGCCGATCTGACATAAGCTTGGGGTATGATGATGAGCGTTCCTATTATCTTTATGCCATTGTGTCGTTTATGCAACCTTTATCTTTGGCTGTATTAGCGATCGCTTACCCACTATTTGCAGAGAATGGGCGGTTTAGCAGGAATATATACAAGGACAGAATGCTTAAGATGCTAGTTAGGGAAAAGCGGAATTTAGGTCTTACTCACAATTCCCTAGACTGCACAGGGCTTGGTTGAGTGTGGTATTTATGAGAAAAAAAAGAAAAAAGGTTAGGGAACAACTTAACGAACACTCCTCCTTATCTTAGAGCAATTTGGCCTAATTTGGCTAGGATTTTGTGTAATTTATTTTAGACTTTATAGTTACTCGTTTAAACTTCAATATTAATTTTAGTAAGGGTTATTCCACCCTAATAGTTGTTTGACTTGTTCAACTGCGATTCTAACTGATTTCATCGTAGCCGTAAAACCATAAGGTTTGTCAGGATTTTTAGGATTAGGGTCAACTTTCACAATATTATGATGCCAAAGCTCATTATTTACTGACCAATCTAATTGAGCTAATTGAGATACTTTAAAGCTATCAAAAGTAATGATTTCCGAATCATAAATACTGTAAAGTAAACGCCCTAATACTTCCATTCCTACACTACGCCCTAATACACAATTCTCTTGAAAATGCTGAACTGTCTCAATGGATAAATCAAAAGTAGCAGTGTCATAAATATATTTGGTTTGTTGGCATTCTGAGAAAAATTGATTAAGACAAGCACTCAATGTTTTTGTTGCTTCCTCTACATCAATGCCTTGAAGTCCTGCATTTGGATCATTAGCAAAAGCAGATCCTATTAGTTTTGTGAGATAGTTAACGGTGTAAATATATTTTTTCTTGGGATTGGCTCTATCAGTAACCTTGTTCGTTTTATCTTTGAACATTGGCACACTGTCAACCAAGTTTTTCATAATCCCAACACATCCTTCGTATTCGCCAAAAGAATGCAGTAAAGATTTATCTAACGCTTTTGTCTGCGCCATATCACGAAAATCTCTTTGGCATTGTCGAAAATCAGATTCTAAGACTAAAGTAATAGGAATATTATTCCGGCCGATTAACTCTCCTTTTTCGCTACTAACTAGCTCAGTTATTGCCCGTTTACGGTGCTGGCCATCAGTGATATCGAGTTTTATACCTTTGGGAATAACTACTAAGCAAATACCTCGGCCAAGCTCAAGTATATCGATTCTTTCAGGATTAACATTAGCGGTGAGAGTTCCCAAAATCCAAGGTTTATCTTGTTCAACTCGTGACAAAATATAATCCTTGACTTCATCTACATGGCCTTTAACCTCTGGGCGATTTTTTC
>JBFRWB010000205.1:0-42550 GCA_051439375.1 Microcystaceae cyanobacterium | reverse complement strand
GACTTGAGTGCTTAAGTCTAAAGGCACTCCATATATTTTGTCTTGATAAAAGACTTGCTCTAGGGCTTCGGAGCGAAATTGCGAGAAATCAAGGGAATCTTCCTCAAGAGGAAGCAAGGCTTTGGCTTTAATTAGGGGAAGAATATAGATAGATCGAGTATGAATAAGGTCTGGACCTAACCCCTTTTCTAATTTTCTTTCTAACGCTTCAACTAACTGCTCTTCTTCTATCAACTTCGTGATGATCTTGACTTGGGGATAGAGCTTGGTAAACTTGCCAATGTACTCATCAACAACTTCCTCATATTGAGCAATAAAGGATTCTGTCAACTCACTTGGGGAAAAGCTCTGCCACAATATAATCGTCCCTGATAGTTGGTTTTCTATTTCATTACGATTCTCGGAAACTTCTCTTATTGTACTACAAGCTACCAAGAAACCAGCAGCAAGCAGAATTGACAACATTCTTTTCAACCAAGTCAGCACGAGCATTTCGTTTTACAGAAGAGGATAACATATATATTCGTAAGTTTGGTAATCTTAGGAATGCGAGCATCTTGCTCGCTGTTCTTTAAAAATTTGCTTATCCATCTAATTCCCTACTTTTAACCTTTCCCCACCCTACACATTATCGATAGAAATTGCTATATTATTGGGTTTAAGCTAATTAACCAACCTTCATTACCCCTCTTGAGTGATCTATCTTCTGTTTTAAATACTTCTTATGATGTCATTGTGGTCGGTTCCGGCGCAGCAGGGCTGTATGCGTCTCTGTGTTTGAGCGATCGCTACCAAGTGGCACTGATGACCAAAGATACCCTAAAAACCGGTGCCAGTGACTGGGCGCAGGGCGGTATTGCCGCAGCGATGAACCCCCAAGACTCGCCGCTTCTCCATTTCCAAGATACCCTTAACGCCGGGGCGGGCTTATGTGATGCCCAAGCGGTTAAATTTTTGGTGGAAAATGCCCCCACAGCCATTACCGACTTGGTTGACTTAGGAGTAGCTTTTGATCGCAAGGATAATCACCTAGCAATGACCCTAGAAGCTGCCCATTCCCGTCCTAGAGTCCTACACGCGGCGGATACCACAGGTAAAGCCATCGTCAGCACTTTAACGGAAAAGGTGGTACAACGCCCCAATATTGCCCTCTATCCCCAAGCCATTGTCTTAAACCTCTGGCAAGAAAAACAATGCTGTCAGGGGGTGCAAGTGTTGTATCGGGGGAAAATTCAATGGGTGAGGGCGAAGGCGGTTATCTTAGCCACAGGCGGAGGGGGACAGGTGTTTGCTCAAACCACAAACCCCAAGGTGAGTACGGGGGATGGAGTCGCCTTAGCATGGCGTATCGGGGCAGAGGTTCGGGATCTCGAATTCGTTCAATTTCATCCCACTGCTTTGACGTTACCTAATGCACCCCGTTTTTTAATCAGTGAAGCGGTGAGGGGAGAGGGGGCTTATCTCATTGATAAAACCGGTCATCGCTTTGCTTTTGATTATCATCCATCGGGAGAACTTGCCCCTAGAGATGTGGTCAGTCGAGCTATTTTTAGTCATTTACAAAAAATAAGCAGTGATCCGTCTAATGATCATGTTTACCTTGATTTAAGCCCCATTGCACCCGAAAAAATTAGTCATCGTTTCCCTAATATTATTCGTGTTTGTCAGCGTTGGGGTATTGATATTTTTAAAGATCCCATTCCTGTGTCCCCTGCGGCTCATTATTGGATGGGAGGGGTGAAAGTTGACCAAATGAATCAAACCTCCATTAAGGGACTCTACGCTATCGGGGAAACCGCCAGTACGGGGGTTCATGGGGCAAACCGTTTAGCCAGTAATTCCCTGTTAGAATGTGTTGTCTTTGCTAGTCAATTGTCCCAATTATCTTTAAACATAGAAACAGGAGAAACCAAAATCGGGACGACAACGACTGAGATGGAGTTAGGGTTAGATGCTGAGGAAATGAAAACCTTAACCGAGATCCGTCAACAGTTACCCCTTTTAATTTGGCAGATGGCAGGAATCTCTCGTTGTCAAACGGGGTTAGAAACAGCGATCGCTCAAGTGAGTCAATGGCGCAACACCATCAGGAATCTTTCCTTAAGTCAAGGGTTACTGACTTATTCTCCCAAGGAGACAATTCTTGGGTCTTCGACTCAAGGAGAGGGAGAAACAAGGGTCAGATTATGGGTAGAAACCTTAAACTTGCTAGATATTGCCTATTTGATTCTAAAAAGTGCTTTATTTCGCCAAGAAAGCCGAGGCGGTCACTATCGGAGCGATTATCCTGATACGGTTTCCCCTTGGCAAGTGCATACCTCAGTGACAGGCGATCGCTGGCAAACTACATCCATTGATTAGGGAGGAGGTACTATAAGTTAGCGAGTTTATCGTTTAATTCTTTTGTCATCCGAGGGACAGGAAAAAGACACACCATTTTGTTAGAAATCTCCTATCATGAAAAAAATTAAACAAGCAACTTAGGAAGCTTGTCATTACCATCCTGAATATGTTAAACAAAGAACGTTCAAAGCTAAGGTCAAAAAACTGAGGAGTGAAAGCTCTAGCTAAAAATAGAAGCGAAATTTAGAGAAAATCATTGAATGATTGAAACTCTCTGAGTTTTACCTCTAAAGTCTCCTAGAATCTATGGCTGACCCCTTTTAAAAACGCGATATGAATTACTATCCCCCATCATTATTATTAATCGTTCAACTTATTGGTTGGAGTTTCCTGTCTGTCGGAATTCAGCCCATTAAACCAGTAACAGCCATAGAAAATCAATATATTGCCCAAAGTCCTTCGCCGACTCCCATCAACCCCTTAGAACTTATTAATCCCTACGATAACCATATGCAAGAAGGGTATCGTGCCACACGGGAACGGGATTATGAAAAAGCACTGTCTTCATTCAAAAAAGCCCTAGAAGAACGACCCGAAGATCCTTATGCAAAACAGGCGATTCAGAATATACAAAGCTACATGGTACAGAATCCTCCCGTTCAATCAAATCCAGATTGGCTGAAATGGATCATTGGTTCGTTAGCGGTTGGAGGAGTTGGTGCGCTGTCCTTGGCGTTTATCCTCTTGCGTCAGCCGTCTAAGAATTCCACCTTTGAGAAGAAAGGAAATCCATCGGTTTCCAATCAATATCAATCTGCTGAAGAGCCGCTGTTCTCTGCTGAAGAGCCACTGTTTACGGTCGAAAATCCTTCAGATGAACGGGATATTTGGGATACCTCTTTACCGATTCAAGCAACTACCCGTCTTCCCAATCCTGAATTAATGGATGAACTGATTCAGGAATTACAGAATACCCAACCGAAAAAACGCCGTCGTGCCATCTGGAAACTAGCACAAAACGCTGATTCTCGCGCCATGAAACCCCTTGTGGAGTTAATGATTGATGCGGACTCTTATGAACGGAATTTGATTTTAGAAGCTCTTTCTCAGATTTCCACCCGTACCATCAAACCGATGAATCAAGCCTTAGCTCTCTCGTTGCAGGATAAAAACCCTCAAGTCAGGAAAAATGCCATTCGAGATTTAACCCGACTTTACGATATGATGTCCCAAGTGAGTCAGTTACTCTGTCATGCGATTGATGATACAGACGAAGAAGTACAAGAAACAGCAAAATGGGCATTAACTCAACTTAATTTGCAAATGCCCCCCCGATTAGATTTATTGATTAATAAAGATAATGAAACGATTAATCCAGACCTAATGAATAATCATATTTATGAAGAACCTTCGGAAGTTGATCAATAATCATTAAAGAAAAAGTTCTGGCTCGGTTAACTCATCTGACATTTCAAGAACTGCACGAATAACGGGTTTCATCATTGGGTTATCCATTCCGTCCCTTTCTTCCTCTCGGCGGTATTTTGCTCGTTTTGCCACTTGAACGACAATCCGATAACGATTTGAAGCCGCTTCCATCAATTTATCGGTACGATAGGTCATTTCTGCTGAATTAACGCTCATCATTGCCATGACTGTCCCTCCTGAGTCAAGCACGTTGTTTGTTCCCTATACAAGTTAACAGGTGAGGGTAAAGACAACTTCAAGAGGAGACTAGGGAAAGATTAAGGAAAAGATTTACTTTGGACTTAAACGAGTCACTTTAAGGGTAAATTTGCCGTTTCCCGTTTCCCCAAAGGAACGAACTCGAATAATATACTTTCCGCTTTCAGTAATACGAGAAAAGAGCAAGGAATTGGTTGATCCGTCGGGGCCATCGTCATTTTCTGCGATCGCAACTCCATCATCCCCCAAAAGAATCACAATCGCATCAAAATTATCGGAAATGACATCAATCGCTACCTGTTCACCTTCCTTTAACTCGATGGTATAATCTCTAGCAAATCCCCCTTCTCCTGTAGGAATATCCCGTTCTGAGAGGGTATCTGAAACTTCATAGTCAGAAGGAATAGGAATCGGCTGGTAAAGGGATTGTTGTGCTTGCAGGGGCAATTCCATCAATAAACAGAAGCTGACCGTGAGTAGCCAACTGAGGGAAAACTGGCGATAGGGACGAGGGATCATCATTCAAGACTCTTTCTTTGCAAAATGTAGGGAATTGAGGTTACCACTTTCTTAGGTTAAGCGCACCCAAAGCTTAACTAACGGGTTCTTCCAATTATTTTAACATTGACACAAGTTAGGTGACAATATCTTTCAGTGCGCTTTTTAGGGTGGAAAACTGATAGTTAAAGCCTGCACTTTGGGTTGCTTTGGGTAACACTTCTTGTCCTTCTAAAACAACTTTTGACCCTTCTCCTAGTAAGAATTCTAATGCCATACTGGGAACGGGTAACCAAGAGGGACGGTTTAAAATATCTCCTAATACGGAACAAAATTGATTCATTCGCACAGGGTTAGGGGCAGTTGCATTAAATACGCCTTGCATTTCTGGGCGTTTTAAAGCTTCTATGATTAGGTTAACTACATCTGCTTGATGAATCCAAGAAAACCATTGACGGCCATCTCCAATGGGTCCCCCTGCAAAGAGTTTAAATGGAGGCAACATTTTTGCTAATGCACCCCCATCTCCTAGGACAATTCCTAACCGTAAAATGACTAAACGAACCCCTGCTTCGGTTACTTTTTGCGCTTCTTCTTCCCATGATTGACATACTTTAGCCAAAAAATCAGTTCCTACTGGACTACTTTCATCAAAGGTTTTGGTTTCACTTGTTCCATAATAACCAATGGCTGAGGCATTGATTAATACAGAGGGTTTAGGGTTTGCTTGTTTGATAGCTTTTACTATTTTTTTTGTTCCTTGTTGACGGGTATTTAAGATGGCTTTTTTATGCTCAGATGTCCATCTTTCGGCAATGGGTTCTCCTGCTAAGTTAACGACAGCTTCACAGTTTGATAAAGCAGATTGCCATTCTAGGTTATTACTAAGGGCATCATAGGTTACTGTCTCTAAATTGGGATATTGCTCTTTGGGAAAGATTCTTTGTGCTTTATAAGGATTACGAGTTAAAATAACTAGAGAATCTCCTGACTGATGCAGTTTTTTTACTAACTGAGTTCCGATAAAGCCTGTCGCACCTGTGATGGCAATTTTCATAAGGGTTAATGGGTTGACTTGTACTAAGTAAGGTTGAATATTTAGACAACTGAAGATAAGATCATAACAAAAAGTGTCATGTTAAAGAAGTCGGAAGTTGTTTTTATAATAAGGACTTTGCAGGTTTCAGGCTTGTCCTAACTAACCCTTTTTTTGCTATAAATGTTGAAATAGCTATTAATTTATTCAAGGATTAATTATGGACTCGATTAGATTACAACATTTGCGCTGTTTAACGGATACGGGAGAGATTGCGCTTAAACCGATGACGATTTTATTGGGACAAAATAGTTCGGGAAAGAGTACGTTTTTGCGCTTTTTTCCTTTGTTAAAGCAAAGTGTGGAAGCGAGAACATCGGGACCGATATTATGGTACGGAAGATTAGTTGATTTTGGGACTTATCAAGAAGCAAAACAAAAGGGTTTAGATGAAGATATTATTTTTTCGTTTAAATTCAAGTATTTATTTTTTTGGACTCCGGATAAAGAACCTGAAGATGTTTATATTGAGTTATGTCTATCAGAAAATTCCTCTAAACAACTAACGATAGCTCGTTATTTAATATTGAAAATAGATGATAAGAAAATTCAAATTAATTTTGATGAGAATCAACAGATTGAATCTTTTATTATTAACAATATAAATTTTTTAAATCTTGACAATGAAGAACTAATTAAGTCAGAGGAGTTATTTAAAACGGATTATTTTTTTACCATAAGACAATTTTATTTAGCGAATACTAATCTGGTTGCTGATGATAATGCCCAGCGAATGAAAAATTCTAATGTTTTTAAAATACACAAGAACTCTTTAAGTAAATTACCAGAAATATTACCTCTTATTGATCTTTCGGAATTATCTCAAAACCAAAAAGATTTTTTTCTTAATTATATTTCTATCCCCATACTTGAATTAATCACTCATATTGATCGACGTTTAAGCAGGCTTGCTCAAAATGTTAAATATTTTGAACCTGCAAGAGATACTGCTCAAAGATATTATCGCACACAAGATTTAGCAGTTGATGAAATTGATCCCAAAGGTCAAAATTTAGCGATGTTTTTGCGTAACTTGAAAGAAGAAGAATTGAAAAAATTCCAAGAGTGGACACTTAGTAACTTCGGATTTGAACTGATTATCACTTCCAGCATGAGTCTAATTTCTTTGAATATTAAACCTAAAGATTCTAAAGATTATTATAATATTGCTGATACAGGATTTGGGTTTTCTCAAATCTTACCCATTATTACACAATTATGGTTCACTACGAAACTTTTACAATCAAAAACTCGATCAGATAACTCAAATGTAAATTTAGAAAGTCCTGTTATCTTTGCTATTGAACAACCCGAATTACATCTACATCCACGGTTACAAGGAATCTTAACCGATGTATTAGTCAACTCAATAAAAGTTGCTAAAGAAAATGAGATTGATCTAAGATTAGTCATTGAAACCCACAGTAAAGTCTTAGTCAATCGTTTAGGTCAACTTATTGACAAAGGAACAATATCATCTGATGATATAAACTTAGTCTTATTTGAACCGTCAGACGATCCTCAAAAAGTTAACGTTAGAACAACTCAATTTAATGAAAGTGGTTTCATTGATAATTGGCCGCTTGGTTTTTTAGATATGGATCTTGATTTAGATGTTGATTAAACTTACCCCTTCTATCCTTAATAATAACTCAGAATTTTTACCATTAGCCCTTGAGAATTTAGCACTTACAATGCGAGAGGGAAAACATCTGGTTGTTGCAGAAACCAGAACTTTAAAAGCGATTCTTAACCATCCTACTTTTAAAGAACTAGGATTAAACAGTCAAAGAATTTATCTAGAGTTATTCAATAATAATGATAATTATGGAACTTATTTATCTTATGTTTCCTTGTATATTGAAGTCATTGAACCCTGTTTAAGTCCGCAAAAAATAGAACCAAAAAAACAAAATGATAAAACAATTATTCAAGTTCCCGTATCTTTTTTCCAAGATTCAGAAATGATTCAAAAAACAATTTTACTTTGTGAAAATCAAGAAGATACAAAGTTCTATGAAATCATTGGTAGAGTATATCGTACATGGATGAAATTTAATATTATCAACTTTGCTTTCACCCCTCAAGGAGGGGGAGGAAGTACCATTGCATCAGAATATGAAAGTATTCAGTCTCGTAAAAGTCGTTTTTGTTTATGTATTGTTGATAGTGATAAACTAAGTCCTAATTCTAGTGAGGGAAAAACAGCTAAAGGACTTTTAGATAAACATGACGCTAATTCAGTAACAACAGAGTTATATCTTTTGAAGGTTAGAGAAGCGGAGAATTTAATTCCCTATGAAATTTTATTGCAGTTACTATCAAGAGATAAAAATAAGAACAGTCAATATCAAACTTTATCAGGAATACAAGCAATAGAAAATAGCGAAATCAGGTTATATGTAGATATTAAAGAGGGGACTCGCTTGCAAACTTTATTTCAATCAAATGATCAGAATTTTAAAAGCTTTTGGCAAAATCAACTCACACCCATCAATAATATTGGTAATTCTATTAGTTTAAGCTGTTTAAGAAATTGGCAATGTCAGAATACAGCCAACTGTAACTGTGAAGTAATGCCTTCTTTTGGGAAGAATATACTTTCAGAAACCCTTAAAGAATTTGATCCTTCTCAAATAAGTATTAAAGAAATTTTAGCAATTATCAAAAATGATCAATTATTGCTATCAGAATGGGATAATATAGGGCAACAGTTAATTAATTGGGGCATTACTTGGGTTCGTGTTCGTGTTTGATATAAAGATTTTAGCCCCAAATAAATAGCTTACAACAAATCTCACGTTAATTCTGGTTCATTAATTGATTCTGTTGTCTGACGTTGAATCAAAAGGTAAGCGACAATTCCTACCCCCACATTGGCAATTAAAGTCGCACTAAAAACACCGATAATTCCCCATAAATAACTTCCTAGATAAGCCAAAGGAACATAAACTAGGATCATACGACTAAAATTAATCATCATTGAAGGTAAAGGTTTACCCAAAGCATTTAACGCAGAAACTACCACAAAAATAATGCCCGAAAAACCATAACTAATGGGGACAATTCTTAAATAATTGACTGCAACCACTGAAACCGTCGGATCATTATCAAATAACCGTGCTAAATTAGGGGCAAAAATTGCTAAAATTACCGCCACACTTACTCCCCAAATGGTACACCAACGGAAACTTAATAACAAAGATTGATGCACTCGATCATATAATTTTGCGCCCCAATTTTGACCAACAAAAGGACTAATACTCGCAGATAATCCTAACAATCCTAACATGGAAAAAGCCTCAATCCGAGAGGCGACTCCAAATCCTGCAACGGCCGCTGCGCCATAGGTTGCCATTAAACGGGTAATTAAAGCGACGGAAAAAGGCGTAATCATTTGAGATACCGTAGCAGGAAGGCCAATAACTAAGAGATTGCGCCAACTATTTATAATTTCTGCTTTTTTCGGTAATTTCCACAATAAAAGATTTAAGCGATACTGTAAAAACCATAAAGTTGTGATTAAAGTAATAGTACGGGAGATAACCGTTGCAATGGCAGCCCCTCGTAAGCCTAAGCCAGCAAAATCACCAAACCCAAAGATAAATAAGGGATCTAATGCAATATTCGCTATTGCAGCCACTGTCATGATTAAACTGGGAACTAATGTATTGCCTGCGGCTCGAATTGCACTTGTCCCCACCATTGGCACAACTAGACAAATCATCCCCCAATACCAAATCGTCATATACTGACGAATCAGAGGTAGAATCTCATCATTTGCCCCTAATTGCCGAAAAAGTGGGTTAATCGTTGCCATTCCGCCCATAGCACAGACGATGACCAGTAAAAGGGCTAAAATTATGCTATGGGTGGTTAATGTTTGGACTCGATAGCGATCGCCTTCACCGATAGCACGAGAGATGACAGAGGCTGCACCAACCCCCAATCCCATAGAAATACTACCGAAAATCATGACAACGGGGAAGGTAAAACTCATCGCAGCGAGTTCTATCGTGCCTAATTGCCCAACAAAGTAAGTATCAACCAGATTAAAGGTAATAATCGCAAATACCCCCCACACCATGGGTAAGGTGAGCTTCAGCAGTTGGGTAGAGACTTTCCCTTGAGTGAGTGTTTTTTTCATTAAGATTTTTTACAAAGTATTGACATAAACGAATAAATACATTCTACCGAACTATTAGGGGTTAACTCCATTTTGTAGTTTAGATTTTAGATTTTAGATTTTAGATTTTAATAACCTTTACATAACCTTAGCTTGTTACGCTCTTATGTCATTATTTATCGATTCCTTGAAGAAAACACAATGACGATTAACAGACGAGATTTCCTAGTTTTCATGGGATTAGGGTTAGGCTCAACCCTTGCTAGTGCATCCCGCCCTTCATTCTCTAATTTCCTAAATAAACCTGCGGTTGCCACAGCCCAATCAACGCCTTTACCCTTTACGCCCGTCCAATTACCCATTCCTTTACCTATTGATAACCTAAGCGATAAGCAGCAAAAAGAAGCGTATCAACGCTATGAAGTGAAAGATGAATTATTGCTTCCACCCGAATATACCTATGATGTCATCGCTGCGTGGGGCGATCGCTTAGGAGATTCGCGAGTGGGCTACAATAACGATTATCTTGCCCTCATTGAAACCTCACCCAATGAAGGCTACTTAGTCATTAACTTTGAGTATATTAGCGGTAAAACTTGGTCAGACACCTACGAAGAAGTTATCGGAAAATCATTGCCTTTTGCCGAAGTTAAGGCGGAAATGGCTCAGAAAAAGGATCAAGAAATTGATGCCTTTAGCTTACCCGACAATGATCCCCTTAAAGCGAAAATTAAAGTAATTTCCCAAGAAGGATTAATGGATCAAGGAATAGGTATTATGTCCGTGCGTCGCAAGGCCAACGGTCAATGGGAACGAACCAATTCCCGTGCAGATCGCCGTATTACAGGCATTTCGGGACTTCAAGATGGACGCTACCTGAACGCTACAGGCCCCGCCGTTGCTGTCTTTGAAAAACGTCAAAAAATGGGCTACAGCGACGGTTTAGGGGCAAAAATCATCGGTACATTCCAAAATTGTGCAGGGGGTATGACTCCTTGGGGAACGGTATTTAGTGCAGAGGAAAATATCCAAGATCAGATTCCTGAAGCCGTTATGGCGGATGGATCGTCATTAGACCCCGCTAAACGTCCCTTTGTGTTTGATAACAAAGATATAGACGGACGGGGGAATGTTTTCGGGTTAGCCGGGAATAAATATGGCTGGATGGTAGAAGTTGATCCTGCCAATGCTCAAGATTACGGCACGAAACACACATGGTTGGGACGATATCGCCATGAAGCAGTGGCCTTTCATACCGTGACAGGAAAACCCCTCGCTGCTTATTCAGGATGCGATCGCCGTGGGGGTCATCTTTACAAATTTGTCTCGAAAAAAGCAGTTAAAAATCCTCAAGATAAGGCAAATTCCCAGTTATTCAAAGAAGGAATGCTCTATGGGGCGAAATTTAACCCCGATGGTACAGGAAAATGGATTCCTTTAACCTTAGATACCCCCATTGATCCCATTTTACCCAGTCAGGTAGAAGGCAAAAAAGGCGTGGGAATGGTCCCCTTTCCCAACCCAGATCGTCAGGAAGGGGGAATCATTAAAGTAACAGATGATCGGGAAGTTGCCGCCTTTAAAGCTAAATTTAAGACCCTTGGCGACCTTTATCGAGGGAATGAGGTCGAAAAACAAGGCGCAATTCTCATTGATGCCCATTTTGCAGCAAATGCGGCAGGAATTACTGCAACTGCCCGGCCAGAAGATTCAGAAGTGAGTCCCGATGGAACATTGTATGTTGCCTATACTTCGGGTTCACCCGGGGGAGATGGGGGTCCCGATAAAGCCATTTTCCGAGGACCCAAAGGGGAAACCGATTACGAATTTGGCTGGATTATGTCCTTAAAAGAAGATAATAATGACCCTTCAGCTTTAAGCTTTCGTTGGGACTTATTTGCGACGGGGGGCGAACCTGCAAGCGGTGGGTTAGGCTTTTCTAACCCAGATAACCTAGTCATCGATAAAGCGGATCATATCTGGATGGTTACGGATATTTCCACCAGTAAACAAAATAAAGCTGTTTCTCAACGGAAAGAAGGACAAAAAACCGCAGAATTAGTAGGAATTTTTGGTAATAACACCGCATGGTTTATTCCTACCTCTGGAAAGAACGCCGGAAACGCCTATCCTTTTGCGATCGCACCCATGGAGACAGAAATTTGTGGGTTACATTTTACCCAAGATCAAGAAACTCTCTTTTTGGCCATTCAGCATCCGGGAGAAGTAGGGGGAATTCGTCAGGAGAGCAAAACCAAAGAGGAGAAATTTGTCATGAAAACCAGTAGTGGTGAGGAATTTATGCAAAAGCGTATAATTCCCGTAGGATCAAACTGGCCAAGCGGAAAAACCAATGCAGCCCCCCGCCCTGCGATCGTTGCAGTACGACGGATTCAGTCATAAATTGGCTCAAGAGGTAGATTGGGTTAAGGGACAAAACCCAACAAAATCATGTCAGTAGAATGGGTTAGGCAAAGATCAATGGTGTCATTAACAATAATATAATTTGTCCTAACCCATCAAAAGTTAGAATTAATTTGACTAACACCTTTTGATGTGGAAAGAGTGATGATAGCTAGAAATCTTGTTAATCGATGGTAAGATAATTTTAGATTAAGTGATACTGTTATTAAACCCCAGCCCCAGTTTTGAGAAAGAGAAATAAATCATTATATTAATCAACTCTTAAAAAGACTTAAGATAAAAAAGAGCAAAAGTCAAAAGGGTTAAAATCAGATTTATAAGACTGAAATTGTCAATCTTAATCAACTTACTCAGTAGTAAAAACAATGATGCTCAAGAAAAGATTCCTAGTTACTTTGACAAGTCTTCTAATGATGACTTCCCTTCCTTGTCTTGGTCAAGAACTGACTCTCAGTGAAAAAGTAATAAAGATGGAGAAAAGACTAGAGGCAGAATTTGAGACTTATTTTGAGGAGAATCTTGCTGACGTGACTCAATCTCCAGAAGAGATTGCTAGGACGCTTGGAAGAATAGGGGAGGAAACCGGAACTAGACCCGCCGTTCTTTGGGTGATGCCTAGAAAGACTCATCTACACTTGGTTTTGATTACGCCTAATGGTAAACCGATTGCCCGTGACTTGTACGATGTTCCCAAGAGATTGCTGTTGCGGACAGCAGAGCAATTCCACAATGCACTGATGGATAGTAGTACTCAAGAGTATAAAACTTATGCACAACAACTATATAAGTGGATGATTGCTCCCTACGAAGCGGAGTTTCTAGAAACAGCCAAGATTGATACATTACTGGTGTGTTTAGGACAAGGTGTGCGAGGTCTTCCTTTATCTGCACTACATGATGGTGAAAAGTTCTTAATTGAAAAATACAGCATAACTCGTATTCCTGCATTTAACCTAATTTCAACTGAATATAAGCCCATTGCATCGGATAAATTGCTGGCGATGGGAGTTTCTGAGTTTGAATCATTTGAACCTTTACCTGCTGTTCCCTTGGAACTGTCTAATATTACGGCATCTAATCAAGAAAGAAGCCAAATTGCACAGCCTGTTAAAAAATCATGGCTCAATCAAGATGCAACCCTCGATACTTTAAAAATAAAACTTCAAGAACGCTCTTATGATATTGTACACTTGGCGACTCATGCTCAGTTTCAACCCGGTCAACCCACCAATTCCTTTATCCAACTCTGGGATAAACGTCTGACACTCAAAGAAATGCGAGACTTAGATTGGTCAGCTAATGTGGAATTGTTGGTACTCAGTGCTTGTGAAACCGCAGTAGGAGATAGGAATGCTGAATTAGGATTTGCGGGTCTTGCGCTTAATGCTGATGTCAAGTCAGCTATCGCTAGTCTTTGGACAATAAGCGATGTGGGAACACTAGCATTAATTAGTGAATTTTATCGCCAACTTCCCCAGTCTAAGACAAAAGCACAAGCTCTTCGTCAAGCACAGCTACAAATGCTCAACCAGTCGGTCAGGATTGAGACAGATAGCCTTCGTGTAGTACGAGGTGAGCAAGCAATTGATGAGTTGCAAACCACAGCCCAATCTTTTGCTCATCCTTTTTATTGGGCTGGTTTTTCAATGATTAGTAGTCCTTGGTAATTGTTATAGCAGTGAACCATCATTTAATCATAAACGCTTGTTCCATCACCGGGTAACAATCGTAAGGTTTTTGGATTAATCATTTCACCCATGGTAACTTCTATTTCTCCTCCCCAAAATTCTATACATAGTACTTTTCCTTGACTACCTTGATAATCGAAATATTGGCATCTTTCGGTGTCGCGTCGTAGGATATTTCCCTCTTGTGTCATATCTGCTAATCCTGAACTCACTAACTTGTAAGTTTCTCCCTCAAAATTGAGTTGTTTAGGGGGAGAATCCGCAACATTTAAGGTATGATTGGGTTCTAAGAAACAAACTTCTACGGTGTCATCTTCTTCTACTGATAACCAACGAATATCTGAGTTATCTTGCAACATATATTCTAACCAAGTTGCTCCTTCTTCCTTGTAGGTTAAACGGCCTTCTATGACCCAATCTCGCCCCATATATTCGACAATATCACCAATTTGTAAGTTAAAAATATTTCGCTCACCTGATGGCAATTTAGGGGCATTTTTTCCTGTTAACATAATACCTTTTTGCTGCATCACAACAAGGGTTACACTTATCACAATAATGACAATTACCATAAACCAAAACATTAATTTTCTCCTCAGAGACTTGATAATTTAACTTTATTAGATATCTCCAATAATTCCTGAAACAAGAGGCTAAAGCCCTTACTATAAGCCTATATAAATATTTTCTTTAGATGGCTATTGCATGCCTAGAACGACGCTAACTAGAATGGCTATGGCAGCCGTTACTAACACCCCTAAAGAAACATTCAATTGTTGTTTATTGGCTTCTTGAAAAGCAGTCAGTTGTTGCTGATTGGCTTCTTGAAAAGCTTCTAATTCAGCCCGTATCGATTGAGTTTGAGCTTCCCCTGTTTGGCGATAGAGTTCTAGTTTCTCATTGAGTAACTGAATTTGCTCTTTGATACGTTCTAATTGACGGCTAATCGTGTCAAATTCCCTATCAGTCATACCTTTTTCAAGGATTGAAAAAATACTTACCCCCTATTATAGCAAGATAAGTAATAAGTAATAAATAAAATATCGTAAAGGATAAGTTTGAATATCTTAGTTCACAATCTTTCTTGTCTCTAACTGATAACGAATAATTACAGGATGAGACAAACGATTCACTTCTACACGTTTATCAATAGGAATATCTTTGGGTAATTCAAACAGTGTATGCAACAAATTAACGGTCAAAAAACGAGTATCGACAGGTAATTTTAACTTAGTAGGTATAATCGGTTGACGAGTCGCCATGACAAACCCCCAAGGTCCAAAACTCGGTACATCAATCGTATAAGGATAAGTATGTAATCCTACTTCATTGAGTGTCACCGTAATGCAGCTTAACACCTTGGGACTAAAAAAGGGACTCGAAGCTTGGGTGACAAATACACCATTAGGGGCTAAACGACTCATTAAACGGCGATAAAACCCGTCAGCATACAATTTTGCTAATGAATCCGCATCAGGATCAGGAAAGTCTGCAATAATAACATCAAACTGATGATCTAAGCGAGAAACTTCCATAAACGCATCGCCATAAATAATGTTAACCTGTGATGCTTCTAATGCACCTTGGTTTAACTGACGTAACTGAGGGTAACGACTAGCTACTTTAACAATCGTTGAATCTAACTCAATTAAGGTGATTTCCTCCACAGTTGGCCATTTTAAAATTTCTCTTAGGGCTAAACCATCTCCTGCACCTAATAATAAGATATGACGAGGATTTTCTACTGCACTCATGGCAGGATGCACTAACGCCTCATGATAACGATATTCATCTAAGGTCGAAAATTGTAAATCACCATTAAGAAATAGTCTAACCTCTTGACCCCGACGAGTAAGAACAATTCGCTGATATTTTGACTGGATTCGCTCAACAACGGGAGCATCATACAAATTATTCTCTAAATTGTTACTCAAAGGTACAGCAAATGGCGCAAGGGTGACTAATAATACACCAATCGCTAACCCACCATATCCCCAACGACGGACTTGGGGAAACTGACGACCAATTAGGAATACCATAAAGGCAGGGAATGATCCCAAGAGAAAAGCAGTGGGAAACATCCCTAAAATGGGTAAAAAGACGATGGGAAACCCTAAAGAGCCGAATAATGCACCTAAATAGTCTAACGCTAAAACTCCTGCGAGTGCATCTTTTACCCCGTCTCCCTGTTCTAAAAGACGAGTGAGTAAAGGCACTTCTAATCCTGCGAGTAAGCCTAAAATGATGGTAACAAAGAATAATTGTAGCCAAATGACATCTCCCATTACAAAAAGGGCAAATAAGCCTAAAGGGAGTAAAGCGGTTAAAGGTGCGATCGCTAATTCTACCTTTACAAAGGATAATAGAAGACGATAGGACAGTAATTCACCAGTAATATTTGTCGCAATAAAACAACTGAGATAAGAACCTAACCCCATCGCCGCCAAAAAGCCACCGACGGAGATACCATAAGCTAGGGCTTGATTTCCCATTAAATAACTGGCTAATGTACCGAGTAATAACTCAACCGCTAATCCTGTCGCAGATGAGACAGAAGCAGCCATTAAAAGAGAGCGTTTTTGACTACGTTTCAAAGAATATAACACTGAAGTTAAATATATTAGATGCAAGGAAACAGAAAACAGTTACTAAGAATCAGGAATTCATAATTCATAATTCATAATTCATAATTTATTTCCCTACCCCTGGCCCTCCACCTTGGAATCCTTCATAAGCACTACGAGTAGTCGAATTATAAATCCAAATTCCACTAGAATTATAGCCACCAGAAACATTAGTTCCGTAACGAGGAGCATAATTCGGTTGGGTTTCTTGACCTAAATGAAAAGCCGATTTTTGGCTATAGGCATTAAAAATTCCATAAACTGCTACCAATACTGCTAAAACATTAAAAAATCGTTGAACTGATAGGGGAACAGCCACTAATCCCAAGATAGCTAATAAAGAAGAAATAATAAATGCCGGCCACAAATGACGAGTATCAATTGCACCATTTTTCACTTGAACATCAAAAGAAACCAAAGCTTCTAACTCTGTATTGCCTGTTCCATAACTAAGAACAGTCAAAAGAAGCTTAACCTTTTGTTCTTCCTTTCCTTTAATGTCTAAACCTGCTTTTAGGTCTTGTTCACGCCATGCTCCTGACTCGCCTCCTTCTTGCCATATTCCTGATTCTTCCCATGCTTCTTTAATCACAGAAACCAGAATGTTTCCCTGCTCATCTACTAATTTGATTTCAAAGACAACCCAGTGATTTGTAGGAATGACAGCATCTGCATTAACTCGTAATGCACCGATTGGACGAGGTTCTAGCATAAATTCCGTCACAACGGCTGTATTTTCAACTTTTACTGATGTTCCTTTGTCTAATAGGGTTTGACTGAAAAACGGTGCAGTAATAAGGGCTGCCAAAGGGGCAAAACTTCCTAATAAGCCTAAATAAGCCCATGTTGAAGTAGAACGATTCCTTCTATATGCTCTACGATTATTAATCATTAACTTTCTCTTCCTTAATTAAATTGAATCAAATTACGCTCAACCACCGTGATATGATGGTGTGTGGGTTGCAGTGACGTTAATAGTTTTTCCATTCCCAAACGAGCTTTGATGTTGCCACAGGTAAATAAATCGAGCATAGCAACCCCTAACGTCGGATAGGTATGAATTGACGCATGAGATTCTGCCAAGACAGCAAATAAGGTGATACCTGATGGTTGAAAGGTTTGAACTCGTATTTCTAGAATATGTGCGCCTGTATCCTTTAGACTATCAATGAGAATGGCTTGTAGTGCGTCTCCATCATTTAAAAGATTGGGGTTAACTCCCTTACAATCCGCAATAATATGCAATCCCGACGGAATATGCACATCTGGCGATTTTTGTGTCGAATGCACGTCCATAGTTGATTTAATGTGCTATGGATTCTATTATAGCAATATTTACAATGTATGGGAAAACAACTCGATTACTGTACTCAAACTATTTCCAATAAAACTATGTTCGACACTTACGATCTTTTCAGTGACAGTGAGTATAATACAATACCCCGTCGTCTTTTTAACGTCTTATACTCAGTTCTTTCAATAGCAGGAATGAGTCTATCATTCTATTGTGCTACTTTTACTTGGAATGCAAACTGGAGTTATTGGGAGGAAGTTTTCTACTGTATAGGGGCTCTTTTAGTTTCTTTTTGCGGAATAGTGTTGTTACATCTCGGAACTCTACCAAGAGTAGTTTTAGGCTACCTTTTGATTGTGATTCCAATGGGTTTAATTTCGGGACCCTTTTTTTCTGAATATACCACAGGGTCTATTTTTACAGCCTTGTTAATTACAATGGTTATCGTTTTATTTTGTGGAGTATTAGGCGCAATATACCCTAAAAGCCTAGAACATTGGGCTACATTTATTATTGTGGGACTTTTTGGTGCGATATATGGATATATTGCTTTTCCACTCCTTGAAGCATGGGGGTTACCAATTGGCAAAGGATTCTGGAACGTTTATGAGTTTTTAATATTGATTTTGATGGGTGGTATTGTTGTATATGACGCAAACCGTGCGCAAAGGCTACCTTGTAATTTAACCAATGCCGTTTATTGTGCAGCAGTGTTCTATTTGGATATTTTGAATATACTAATTCGCATTTTGTATATATTTGGGAGTAATAAAGAGTAGATTATTGCTTAACAGAGCAGTCAATGGAAGAGCCGATATCGTATTGCTTAACTCACATTTTTACATTTTTGTGATTAACGGACTTAATCATTCCGTCAAGTACCCTATAGTTAATCTTACCTTGTGCATTTCTGGGTAATTTTTCAACGGTTATCCATTCTTTTGGTTGTTTATAATTAGCCAATTTAGAACTCAGCACATTTTTAATCTGTTCATTAGTAATGTTTTCAGACTTAGGAACATAAACCGCAACCACTTTTTCTCCCCAATAATTATCAGAAACACCAATAATAACAATATCTTGGACTAATTTTGTCTCTCGAATGATTCCTTCAATTTCAGAGGGAATGATTTTTTCACCTCCACTGATAATAATTTGATTCTTTCTCCCAATAATCGTTAAATAGCCTTGTTCATTTAAGTTACCTAAATCTTCAGTCTTCCAAAAAGAAGAAGAAAAAAGATCATTAGGATAATAGCCTAACCCCAAAGAACTAGCTTGAATGGCAATACTCTGATCTGTCGTTATTTTAACTTGAGCATGGGGTAAAATTTGACCACAATTACTCATTCCTTGTAAAAAGTCTTGCGGTTTTAGGGTAGCAATTTGAGAGGCTGTTTCTGTCATTCCATAAGTAGGAGAAAGGTTAAGCTGTGCTTGTCTGCCTTGTTCTAATAAATCATCCCATGCAGGTGCGCCCCCTAATAAAATCGTTTTAAATTTCGATAGCCAATCTTTTGATTGAGGTTGATTTAACAAGTATTGTAACTGAGTTGGAACAAGAGAAATAAAATAATCTTTTGGATTAAATGAAGGATATTTGTTTAACTTTAAATCTGTATAAGAAACCAGTTGAAACTGTCCGCCTGTTATTAGCGATCGCACAAACTGCATTAAGCCACCTACATGATATAAGGGTAAAACACAACAAGAATTAACTTGGGATAAATTAAAATAATCAGTAAAACCTTGAGCAGAAGCGGTTAAGGTTTGCCAGTTGTGCATGACAAAGCGAATCTTCCCTGATGTTCCGCCAGTCGGAATCATTATTAATGGGTCTTTCGTTTCTGAAGAATTAACTTTTAATTGATAATCAATTGGCGCATCATAATTAAGAATTTGATGGGGATTGACTAAGTTCAAAACCTGTTCCCATTCAGATGCTTTCCAGTTAGGATTACCTAAAAAAAGCTGATGACGGGTAGAAGCAATGGCTACAAAATAAGCAAGAAAAGAAATTGAATCAGACGCTATTAATAAGATTCTTTGACTGGGAATCGCTGAAAATCTCTGATAAAATTCTGAGGCGTTTTGCCATAAGTCTTGATAAAGTTCTTGTTGATGGCGATATTTTTTTAAGTAGAATAAGGGTGTTTGCATAAGAAAAAAGTTTAATTAAAGTTATTGATAACTTATCACTTTCTCTTCTCTAACTCTTGCAACGTCTGAACTTCTGAACGCCTGAACTTCTGATAACGATTGATAAATCCAATGTTCACCGAGCCACCGATGGCGTTAAAATATTAAAGCGAAAGGAACTATGCCCATTGTTTACAGAGGTGAAAAATGTCTCTAGCACTTACTAACGAAAATGTCGAAAACGTACTGGACGAAATGCGTCCCTATCTGATGGCAGATGGCGGTAATGTAGAATTAGTAGAGTTAGACGGTCCCATCGTTAAACTTCGTCTTCAGGGTGCTTGTGGATCTTGTCCTAGTTCAGCAATGACGCTAAGAATGGGAATTGAACGCCGTCTACTAGAAATGATTCCAGAAATCGCTGGAGTTGAACAAGTTGTGTAACAATTCTTGATTTTACTCACAAGGAATAGGGAAGAGTTCTTGTAATTTCCCTATTTCTGTTAAATCGCTACGCTAAGTTTATTGAATCCAGCTTAATGCAAGTCATCTCTAGTAAAACTAATTTAGACCCAATTGAACAAGGGTTTCATGCCCTTTCTGACAGATTAAGGCTAAAAATCCTAGAATCACTCCAATCTCATGAGCTTTGTGTCTGCGAATTATGCGATCAGCTAGGTGTTAGTCAGTCAAAATTGTCTTTTCATTTAAAGAAGCTCAAGGAAGCAAAATTAGTTCATGCACGTCAAGAAGGACGTTGGATATACTATCGCATCAATATCGCTCAATTTGCAGTCTTAGAAGAATATGTAGCTGATTATAGACGCTTAACTGTAACGATGCCCCCTCGTCTTTGTCAAGATTAGAATTTTTAGGGGCAACTTAGGCTTAATGAACGATCAACGATTAACCTTCCTTTGCTATAGTTAATATATCAATTTTTTTTGATATATATATAGACTGATGACAAATTTCACCCATCCACCTCGAATTTTATTCTTGTATGGTTCTCTTAGAGAGCGTTCCTACAGTCGCCTATTAGCAGAAGAAGCAGCACGAATTATAGAAGAATTAGGTGCAGAGGTTAAATTTTTCCACTCCCACGATTTACCCTTACGGGGACAGGTAAAAGAAACTCACCCGAAAGTACAAGAGTTACGAGAACTGAGTCAATGGTCAGAAGGACAAGTCTGGTCATCACCAGAGATGCACGGTAACGTGACAGGGATTTTAAAGAACCAAATTGATTGGATTCCTTTAAATATTGGCTCAATTCGTCCTACACAGGGGAAAACCCTAGCTGTTATGCAGGTCAGTGGGGGATCTCAGTCCTTCAATGCCGTCAATACCCTACGAATTTTAGGAAGATGGATGAGAATGTTTACAATTCCCAATCAATCTTCTGTTGCCAAAGCTTATCAAGAATTTAATGAGGATGGCACTATGAAGGATTCGCCTTATCGCGATAGAGTGGTGGATGTTATGGAAGAACTGTACAAATTCACTTTACTATTGAGAGATAAAGTAGATTACTTAACAGATCGTTATAGTGAGCGTAAAGAGAGAGAATCGCAAAAATAACCTCAAATTAATCCATCTAACTCTAAGGTTTCAATCATCTGTAACCCACGGGGATCACCCAATTTTAAGAGTGCGCCTTTGGCATCCTCTTTCACCCCTAAATCTTCATCTTCCACTAATGCTTCTAATAAGGCATCCACTGCTGTGGCATAAACCACATTAGAAGGAAGCTCACGACAGAGTTGGCCAACCGCCCAAGCACAATTACTTCTGACGGCAGCCACGGCATCTTGGCGTAACCCTTCTATTAAGGGAGGAATTGCCATAATCACATCCTCATAAGATAATTTAGCAATTTGCGCCAATCCACTGGCTGCCCAGAGACGCACAGCCGAAATATCCGTTGTGAGGGCATGGAGAAGGGGTTCAAGGGCGCGGCGATCGCTGCAATTGCCCAACGCCCAAACCACCCCTTTGCGCACATATCCATTCCAGTCCGTTTGTAACTGATGAATTAAGGGAGCAACCACCTCTGAATTCACATTACGCCCCAACGCATAGGCCGCACTCACCCGCACAAGGGGACAAACATCTTCTAGAAGAGAGAGTAAAGGTGCGATCGCTCTTTCGTCTTCATAGTCACAGAAAATTCTTGTGGCCAACATTCGTTGAGACGGATTTGGATCGCTTAATTGGGCTAGCATGGCCTCAATATCGGGGGGTGTCGTTGTTTCAGGATTAACGGCTGCTAAACGATCTAAAGGACTTTCAATTTGATTATCTGTGTTGAGGGCATTAGAGGGATGGGGATCTCGGCTGTGCATAATGTAATTAAGGCAAGTTCAGCGTTGGGTCTGTTTAGGGGGGTAGCGTGGGTTGAAAGCTCTAGTTTATCAGTATTTTAGTCTTTATTTCAGGGAACTAACCCTCTTTTCTTTTTGTCAACCAGAGAGTTAATTAGACTCCCACATTGAATTATTTGAAATGACACTTTCCTACCTTCCGATTAAATTATTAACCATAAAAGCTAATCTAAGCAAAATCTGGTAGGATCTGTCAAAATTCACATTGAATCCTTTTAGGTAAAACAAAAATGAAAAAATATGTTGCTGAATTTCTCGGTACATTCTGGCTAGTCCTTGGGGGCTGCGGTAGTGCTGTTCTTGCTGCCTTTGTCGCGGGTAGTGGAGAAACGAATGATTTTGGTTTAGGTTATTTGGGGGTTTCCCTTGCCTTTGGTTTAACCGTTCTGACTGGGGCTTATGCCTTTGGTCATATTTCGGGGGGACATTTTAATCCGGCGGTTTCCTTTGGTTTATTCTTTGGGAAGCGATTTTCTGGCTCTGACTTACTCCCTTACATTATTGCTCAAGTTGTCGGGGCAATTGTGGCAGGTGGTATCCTTTTTGTAATTGCCACTGGCACTCCCAATGGTATTGACTTAAGTGGGTCTAACCCCTTTGCTACCAACGGTTACGGAAATCACTCTCCCCAAGGATATAATCTGATTGCGGCTTTAGTTACAGAAATTGTGATGACCTTTATGTTCTTAATGATTATTTTAGGGGCAACCGATGATCGGGCGCCGGCTGGCTTTGCACCTACTGCGATTGGGTTAGGCTTAACCTTAATTCACCTAATTAGTATTCCTGTCACTAATACCTCTGTTAATCCGGCTCGTAGCACAGGAGTGGCTATTTTTGCGGGAAATGGGGCAATTATTGGTCAGTTATGGCTCTTTTGGGTTGCGCCGATTGTGGGAGCAATTTTAGCAGGATTGCTTTACAGTACTTTTTTTGAAGAACCAAAAGCTATCTCGACATCAGCAGAGGATTCGGAATATTAAGCTCGATCATATTTAATCTGGTCTGATAATTAGCAAATTCAACGGGGGTAAATTCAGTTACCCTCTTTTTGCCAGAAATAGATAAAATAGACAAAAAAGTGAATTTTATCTAGGTTATTCCCTGTTTAAAAGTGGAGATCGTAAGTTATGAGCATCATCTTAAAAATTGGTGATAGAGAAATTCAAGATCAAGACTTATACCCTTTGTTGGCAAAATATCGCCTTTTACCTCAATTGGCTAAGGAGTTGATTATAGAAGAAGCGATCGCAGAAATAGACTGTTCTCCTGAAGAAATGGCCAGCACTCGTAAGCAACTGTATCAACAATTACAAATTACGAATGAAGCGCAATTACAGGTTTGGTTAGAGCAAAATGGAATGACTTCAGAACATCTTGATCAATTAGCGGTTCGAGAGTTAAAAATAGAGAAGTTTAAGGAAGAAAAATGGAAGGATCAACTGAACAATTATTTTCATCAATGTAAAAAACAATTGGATAAGGTTGTCTATTCTCTTATTCGTACCAAAGACGCGGGAATTGCTCAAGAATTATATTTTCGCATCCAAGAAGGAGAAGCAGATTTTTCTATATTGGCTAGGGAATATTCAGAGGGAGCAGAGGCTCAAACTGGGGGCTTAGTCGGGCCGGTAGAGTTAAAAGTTCCCCATCCTCAAATTGGTCAAATGCTCTTTAATAGTAAGCCGGGTCAACTATCTCCTCCAACCCGTATCGGTGAATGGTGGATTGTGATACGCTTAGAAAAGTATATTTCAGCCCAATTAGATGACATTAATCGTAAACGGTTACTGAATGACCTTTTTCAAGGATGGTTAATGGCACAAATTCAACAAAAGGTGACATTTAGCTCATCTTTAAAGTAGCATGATTAATTAATAATTAATATGGAATTCACACAAAAAACGCTTTCTAGTTTTTTAACGGCTCATTTTTTTCACCTTTGGGGAACAATTCTATCTTTACTGATTCTCTATACATTTATTGATTTTTTTAGAGAAAAGAATTGTAAGTTTAGTAAGATTAAAAGTATTGTTTTTAACAGAGATTTACATCCTTTAAATCAATTTTTTAGTATTAATTTTATAAACAAATTAGGGAATTTATTGAGGAACAATAGAATAAATTTATTTTCAATTTTATTATTTTGTATTTTTCTATTTATTTACGGGTTTGTTATTATTTATAAACAAGATTTTGCCAATTATGATAATGATATTCTAACCGATTCGGTCTTAAAAGGTTATTCTTATTACCCACCCATTTGGCCAGAAGTAGGACGTTTTTTTCCGTTAGGTCACCAAGAATGGCATTTATGGGAATTATTAACAAATAGTCAAGATTCTGCTTGGTATTTTGCTTTTTCTCTCATTCAGCTTCTAGTCATTATCCTTGGTTTATTAAAGCTATTAAATTTTTTACCCCTTTCTTTTCGTTTAATTATTATTGTTTTAACCTTAACCATTCCTAGCTTTTTTCAATCTTTTGATAGTTTAACGATTCCTGAGCGCAATTTGATGTTTTGGCTCGTTATTTTTATGTTGGCTATTCAAGCTTATACAAAGTTTGGGCATAATTTTTATGGCGGAATTAGTTTAATTGCCATCCATTTTAGTTTATTCTACAAAGAACCTGCGGTAAGTTTCTTTGCTGTTTTTGCCTTACTTCGATTAATTTATTTTCTCTATCAGGATAGACAAATACTAAAGCAAAATGCTTATTTTCTGTTGTTCAAAAAGTATCATATCGACTTATTAATCTTAACCTTATGTTCAATCTTCCTGCTGTTATATTTCCTTATCAATCTACCTTACCAAAGCTTAGAATATGCAGCCAGTCGTGCAGCCAGTCCCCAAGATACCTTTTTACACTATACTAAATCTGATTTATTATTAACGATTTTTTTGATTGCCACAATCCTTCGTTTTAGTTTATTAATTATCTCTCGTCAAGTTCCTGATTTATTCTGGGATGCGATCGCATTAGGAGTGTTGGCTTATTTTGCGGCTTATGTTAAATTAGGATTGATTAATACTTATTATTTAGCACCTGTTGATCTGATTGCCATTCTTTATCTAAGTTATTTCATTGCAACTTACGTTAACTTCACCTCACACTGGAAAAAAGGATTATTATTAATAATTGGGACAGCAATTTTAATACAAAATATTCATCAAACCCCCAAACTTTACCTTAGCAGACTTAATTTCATTGATGCAAGAGTAAAGATAACCGAATTCTTAATTAACTATTCTCAACAAAAATCAGGTCAATTAACCACTTTATATTTTCCCTATGCAGAATCTCATCAATTATATTATCTGTCTTGTTTTTTAAAACACAAACAGCTTACCTTAGCAGATACCTTTCCATACTCAAAAAGCAATAAAATTGATTATATGATCACCAGTCCTTTAAAATTCTCCGATAACAATTCTTGTGTAACATGGAGTCAAAATCATCATTGTTTTCACAAACGCTCACCCGATAGTAATAATTTAATTGTCATTTTACCTGAAACCGAACTCGAACCTCAAGAATTAAGTAAATGGCAACAACAAGGAACTTTACTATTTCATTATCATCCCTTTCCTAAAGGAAACAAAATGCACGCTTATATATTTGCTAAAAATTAAAGTAAAATAAATTATATCACTCTTATATCCTATAACTTACGATGCAGTGGCAACAACTATTAACCCCAAAACGGTTAGGAAAGACTTATTTAGAAGATCATGAATTTGAACGTACTCCTTCCCTAAAAGATTATGATCGCTTGGTGTATTCTGGTGCATTTCGTCGTCTGAAAGACAAAACCCAAGTCTTTCCCCTATCGAAAACAGAAGAAATTCGGACTCGTTTAGTTCACAGTTTAGAAGTTTCCTGTGTCGGACGATCTTTAGGGAGAATTGTGGGATATCAAATCATTAAACGTCATCAGCTAACGGGTTTAACTCCTGCTGACTTCGGAGAGATTCTTTCGGCGGCTTGCTTGGCGCATGATATCGGTAACCCTCCCTTTGGCCATTCAGGAGAAGACGCAATGGGGATGGGTTTTGAAATGTGGTATGGCTTACGACATTCTCTTAAACAATCCCTCGGTTTAAATTTCTCAGAAAAGCAAGATTTTAGCTTATTTGAAGGAAATGCCCAAGGATTTCGCATTTTAACTCGTTTAGAAATGCCCCATCGCCACGGCGGAATGCAGTTAACTTGTCCTACTTTAGCTGCTTTTACCAAATATCCCAGAGAATCCTATATTCCTGATGATATTTTAGGAGATTATCAAGGAAAAAGTGTGAAAAAGTTTGGCTTTTTTCAGGCGGATAAAACCCTATTTGCAGAAGTCGCTGAAACTGTGGGGTTAATTCGTCGTCATCCTCAAGTTGCTTGGTGGGCCCGTCATCCTTTAACGTTTTTAGTGGAAGCAGCCGATGATATTTGCTATCTTATTATTGATCTAGAGGATGGCTTTCGGATGGGATATATTCCTTTTGATAAAGCAAAGTTTTTATTAAACGAAATTGCAAATATTTCTTTGGATAATAACTATACCAGACCAGAGGAAATTATCAAAAGACTACGAGCTAAAGCGATTAATCAGTTAGTTCAGGAAACAGCAAAAATATTTTTAGATTATGAGACAGCTATTTTAGCAGGAACATTTGATCAAGATTTATTATCCCAAAGTCGTTTCTCTGAAATTCTAAGTGTCATTGAACAAACAGAAGAACAGCTAATTTTTCACCATCCCGATGTCGTCGGGTTAAAAGTAGCAGGATATGAGATTTTAGGGGGATTATTTACTGAGTTTGTTAACGGCATTATTCATAATACGAAAAAGGGAGAATTACTCATTTATCTCATTCCCCCCGAATTCCGTCCTCAACCCGATGAAACCCTTTATATAAAGCTGTTGAAAATTACCGACTATATTTCAGGAATGACTGATTTTCAAGCGACTAAAATGTTTCAAAAGCTTAAAGGTATTTCGCTATAAATATAATCCTTCTACTGCAATATTAAAGAACATTTTACTGTTCCTGCCCGTTGTGCGATCGCCTCAACCTCCACTTTACTCCCTTTCGGAGCTTTAATCACCCAATCTCGATGACAACGGTAATCTGTTCCTTTGGCCATACGACTATAGGCTTTATTGCTGCGGCCTTCTAAATGACCAATTTCTTCTTGTAATTCTCCACTAATTAAGGTTGCTGCTTCGGGTAAAGTTAAGGAAACCCTAATAGGTTGGACGGTTTTTCGTTCTAAAGATTTTTGACTGGTATAGGTGGGTAAAAATCCGACATTTTCCCATTGTACGGTTAAATGATAAATATCTCCCCCTTGATGTACCACTTCCTTACGACTGAGGCTTAAACGAGGGGACATTAAAGCGTGTGCAATGGCAAATTGACAGTGTTTTTGGCAAATTTCGGGTAAATACTCCGCAGGGGCATTTTGCCAGACTTTTTTCTCGTCCCAACCGCCAATTTCTACCGTTCCTAGTTGGGGATGTTCAAAGGGAGTCCAGTCAATAAATCCTTTTCCGCCTAACTTTTCATCGTTCCATTTTAATAATTTTAGGTCTTCTTCGGGGGGATGCCAGTAAAACCAGCGAATATAGTCCTCTTTTTTAATCCCTACTTCCGTTGGCGCATCCCAGAGTTCGACAGTAAAACCATACCATCCCCAATGATCATAACCGTAGTCATCCATTACACCATGGGTAATTTCCTTGGGATGATAGCGGAAGTCATGATAAGCCGATAAACAGGGATAACCCGTTAATTCTGTGCCTTTTTCCCCAATTAACTTCAAGGTTTCCAAATCTTCCACAGGAAAATGTTCATCGGGATGGGTACTGTAGGGGCGTAAGATAACGGCCGAATAGGTATGATAACTAATAAACCCATTAATATTGGGATGTTCTCGCCAAAATTCCGCTTCTGCACGGGTTTCTGGCTCAGAAAAAGGAAATGTTCCTGCGCCTTGTTGTTCTCCTTCTGGTTGCCAAAGATAGGGATAATTGCGGTTAAAATCGAGTCCTTCGAGGGTAGGGGCTAATTTTATCTCATAGCCATCATAATTACGGATTAATCCTTCGGGTAAGATAGTGTAATAAGTTCCCCCAAATTCTTCGGGTTGACGACGTACCATAATACGGGAATCCTGCTCAGAAATTTTCCATGCACCACAGTCATCTTTAATCCGCATTTCTAAAATTAAACCATCTTCATTGACATCTTCTCTGTATAACCCTTCTTGTTCATCATTATAGGGATAGGGGCGAATACTCGACCGCAAACGGTGAGGGGTGGTTAAATATTTTTCTGCTCCATCTACGGCAATGCGGGGCAAAATATAAATAGTGTAATGGTCAAGTAAGTAGGTAACTTGGGGATCTTGGTCGTATTCGGTGAGAAGATAATAAAGGATATAACAAGCAACCGCAGAACCCGTTACTTCTCCTGCATGGGTATTCGCATCTATCCAATAGCCCGGCTTTTCTAAAGGATTTCCTGTTTTTTGATTGGTAACCGTCCCTAACCAAATCTCTTTTTCTCCATAACTTTGACCAATGGCTTGTAACTGGCTTAAATTGGGATAAGCGGTAGTCATGCGGTCTAGAAATTCAACTAATTCTGAATAAGGGTAATAATGGCTAAAATCAAAGGGGGGAAGGGTCATAGTAAATTATGAATTATGAATTATGAATTATAAATTATCATTTTTCCCTTGATGGTTGTCTAAAAATTAAGTCTTCTTTGCTCTTTACCTTGTGTTCATCTCTAACCCTTATGAAATAAGACGTTTAGAGATTTTTCTCAGAAAATCTGAGAAACTTTCTCAGAAAATCTTAGATAAAAAAATGCTGTAGTTTCAATAATTACCTACTCTACACCTACTTAATTTGAAGGTCGGTTATAATCTCCATGGATATTTGAGTAAAAACTTAAAAGTTAAGCCTATGTGTATGTTTTCTGGTTCAGTCGAATCGGTTGGACAAACCAAAATCTTTGTTAGAGGAATGGGAAAATACCAATATTTAGTTTACAGCATGGTTTATTCTTCTTTGTCTGAGGTGGCGATGGTACTCCCTTTACCTGTTCCGCCTAATGCTTCAGAGGATGCAGTAGAATTTATTAACTTAGAGGACTATACCCATTTTTTTAAGGATATGGAGAAAGGCTTTACTCAGTCAAAAACAAGAACGCTAGACTGGGATGATGTAGAGACTTTAGGTGAAGACGATCAACCCATGCTCATTGTTCATAATGTGGGGTGTTATGAAGCTTCATTTGTCCCTACTATAAAAGATTTTAATCGACTTGATCCTAGATTTCGCCTGTCACCTGAAGTATGGAAACAGTTACCTCAATATCATGATTATGGCTTTGCTGTTTTCCACTTAAAAGAAGCGAAAGAACAGTTAAATGTTCATCCGATGGCGTTTAAATTTCTCCGTCGCCATTCTGATAGTCTCTTTTATCCAACAATTCATATTCATGATCAAACTGTTAAACCTTATGTAGACTTTGATCATACCTTGTACTGTCAAGCTGATAGTTGGCTATTGGATGATGGGTGGAAAGTCTCTGCAACGCCTGCATCATCTTTCATGAAAGTCAATTTATCTCAAGCCATTATTGATCCGAATAGCGATTGTTATAAATATAATATATTGAATGGACGTTTACGAAATCAAGATGCTTGGTTAGGAAAAGATTTCAAGTTTTCTAGTTTTGGTTATTGGAAATCTTGAGTATCAGAAGATTATGAAGATAAGGAATTTGAGTTATTAGAAGATTATAAATAGGATTGTAGGGTAGGAACATAAATTAATTCCATTCTAAATCATATAATAATCATTTATCCTTTCCCATCACCTATTTTCATCAGCTTGCTGCATTAACCATTGATTAAATTGAGTAACGGCAATTTTTACCTGATTCGCAACAGGATTCACCCTTTGTGCTAACACTAAAACTTTGTCAGCTTGTAATTTAAAGTTATAGTTATGACGATTCAGATGACGAAACTTGCGATATTCATCTAAATCTAAGAGTAAAGAGCCTTTCCATAAAGGAGGACGACCTTTATCACTTAAATCTGCCATTTGGCGCAATAGAAGCGACTGACAAACTCTTGAGGAACAGAAGATGCTTGTTCTAGTAAAGATAAGAGAGTTTTAACCGTTTCATCTAAAGCCAGAATTTCCGTTTCTAAACGCTCTTTGAGGACAAGATAAAGATTATCAGCCATAGGATAAGTTTGTAAAATATAATCTCGTAGATAGGGAGGGGCTTTTTCCAGAAGAACTAGGTCAAACCTTAACCAAGAGGGCATCATTCTTTCAACAGATTTACTGATTAAGATTCTGTGCGTTTTCTTAATCGTTCTGCTAAAATCCTCATCACATGAAGTGCAAAAAAAGGATGTTGTTGCGTTAAAAAAATAAACCGTCGTTCATTGACAGGAATCAGTTGACAGTCCGTTTTAGCCACAGCAGATGCACTGCGAATTTGAGTATCAATTAACGCCAATTCACCAAAAATTTCCCCGATACTGTGGGTATTAATAACGTTATTGTTAAAAACAATCTCAACCTCTCCTTTCAGGATGCAGTACATTACATCTCCCACCTGTCCCTGTTCAAAAATGGTTTGTCCGGCAGAATAATCTTCTGTATCGTCGTCTGGTTTAAAGATACCTAGGATTGCTGGCACACTTTCAGAAGTCATAGAATTTAAGCTTAATTGTTTACGATATTTGCAACCTAACGCAAACAGGGATTTTGATTGTGTAAACTATTTTATAACCGATTCTGCGAATTTTACTTCACCTACATGATTACTGAAAAGAATGATGATTTATTACTTTAGCCGAAGATTAAACCATCTTCTCATAGGAATAACCCCTTTTATTTTTGGTTTTATTCCTCCATCCTCTTCTTTACTTGATACTTCTCCTCCCAATCCCCTCATGAGTCAAGTTACTTTCCCTCCTTCGGGAAATCGAGGTTCGCCTGAAACGACGACAGGGGGAGGAACAAGGGGAGAAGATAGGAATTGCTTGTACCAAACGGAGAATTCTACCCCATTAGTAGCGATAATGCCAAATAGAGAGAATTTTGCCAAAACTGCCAGCCTTACCCCAGTGGTTTATGTCCATGTTCCTGATACAATTGCCACACAGGCAGAATTAGTAATTGTAAATAGTAGCAATCAGGAAGTTTACCATACCCAGTTCAACCTACCAAAAACCTCTGGTATCATGAAGGTTCAAATCCCCACTGAAGCCAATTTAACGGCAGGAAATACCTATAAATGGTCTTTTATGATCATCTGTGATCCCCTCTATCGCTATAAGGATAAATATGTGTCAGGACAGATGGAAGTGGTTAAATTACCTCAAAGTACGGAAAATCGCTTAAATAATGTCTCTCCCTTAGAAAAAGCCCAAGTCTATGCCACATCAGAACTATGGTTTGAAACTTTAGATACAATTGCACAATTACAACCCCAAGAGACGCAAGCATGGGTCAGTCTTTTGACATCGGTAGGGCTGGAATCCCTGAGCGAAAAGCCGCTCGAAAGGTGCTGTGTGGCTCAATAAGGTTATCGGAGGGAGATTTTTGAACTTTTTAAATCGAAACACATTAAAACGCTTTCTCTGGAATAGTAGAGGGGTTTGGATTACCACACCAGCGATCGCCTTACTGGTATATGGCATTCGCTTGACCAGCATACTGCAACCTTGGGAATGGGCAATGTATGACGCTTATATGCAATTACGTCCTTCTCAACCACAGGATGAGCGAATTATTATTGTAGGAATCACAGAAGAGGATCTCGAAAATCTTAGGGGTTCAGTTATAAAAGACGATAAATTGGCAAAGTTACTCAATAAGCTCAAAGAGCAGCAACCAGTTGCCATTGGGCTTGATATTTATCGTAATCTTGCCGTCCCTCCCGGTACAGAACAGTTGAATGAGGTGTTTAATAATACGCCAAATTTAGTGGGAATTCAAAAAGTCGTTGGGGAAGCAGGGAAAGAAACCGTCAATCCGCCACCGATCTTAGCAAAAAAAGGTCAGGTAGGCGCAAATGATCTGATTTTTGACGGTGATAATCGTATTCGACGGGGATTAATTTATGTTGATGACTCAGAAGGCAATATCGTCTATAGTTTGAGTATTTATCTAGCATTACATTATCTTCAATCAAAAGAAATTACCCCCGAAGTGATTGAAGGAACAGATAACTGGAAATTGGGTAAAACCACCCTAATTCCCCTAGAAACAAACGATGGTAGTTATGTGCGTACCGATGCAGGTGGATTTCAGGTTTTAATTAATTATCGGGGTGGCAATAACCATTTTAGACAGGTTTCTGTCATGGATGTCTTGAATGATCAAGTGAAAAACGAACAAGGAGAACTTGATCCTGAATGGGGAAAAGATAAAGTGATTTTAATCGGTAATGTAGAAGAAAGTGCTAATGATTACTTTTTTACTCCTTATCGAGGGGGATTTCTCAAGATTCCTGTGCCTACCTCTGGTGTAGAAATTCACGCCAATCTTACCAGTCAGGCGATCGCCGCCGCCTTAGATGATCGTGCATTAATGAGAACTTACTCAGAATTGGGAGAATTTATGTTTATTTTACTTTTTTCTGCGGTAGGCTCCGTTCTTAGCTGGCAATTTCGCTATACTGAAGGCAAACAGTCCCGTTCTCTCTGGCGTTGGGGGGGGAGTATGGTTGCAGTAGGAACATTATTCCTCATAACCTACTATGAATTTATCATTGGATGGTGGCTACCTGTGATTCCAGCCTTATTGGCTTTTGGGGGAGCAGCGATCGCCATTACTGCCTATATTGCCCGTACCGCAGGAGAAATTCGCAAAACCTTTGGTCGTTATTTAACGGATCAAGTCGTGGAAAATTTACTAGAAAATCCATCGGGAAAAGATTTAGGGGGAGTGAGAAAAGAAATTACCATTTTAACCTCAGATTTAAGGGGATTTACCGCAACATCTGAACGATTTCCCCCCGAAGAAGTGATTAAAATTCTTAACTTTTACTTGGGTTATATGGCCGATGTGATTACCAAATATGAAGGGACGATTGATGAATTTTTGGGAGACGGAATTTTAGTATTATTTGGTGCGCCAACAAAACGACCCGATGACGCTCAACGGGCGATCGCTTGTGCTGTTGAAATGCAGCAAGTTATGAAAGATGTTAACCAACAAATGAAAATATGGAAGTTACCCCAATTAGAAATGGGAATTGGGATCAATACAGGAGAAGTCGTTGTGGGGAATATTGGCTCAGAAAAGCGAACAAAGTATGGCGTTGTGGGTTCTCAGGTGAATTTAACCTATCGCATCGAATCATATACCACTGGAGGACAAATTTTAATCTCAGAAAGCACCTTGAATAAGGCATGGGGTCAAGTAATTGTTAATAGCACAAGGGAGGTTCAACCTAAAGGAATTCCCCAACCCATTACAATTTATGATGTGGGCGGAATTAAAGGGAAATTTGATTTAGTTTTAGAAAAAGAAGTGGATATATATGTCAGTCTTAGTGAACCCATTGCTTTACAATATCAGTTATTAAAAGGGAAAGATGTGGATGAAATCTTATACTATGGCCGTTTAGTTGAACTTTCAGAAAAAGGAGGAAAAATCGCCTTTAACAGCGATTTAATCCCACAGGAAAAGCCCCCCAGTTTAACTAACTTAAAAATTAATTTTCTTACGCCCCATCAAACGCCCTCGGTGAGTGAAGATATCTATGGTAAGATTATTGATAAAAATAGTGAAGAAGGTACATTTTACATCTATTTTACAGCCAAACCGCCTCGAATTGCCCAACTATTAGAGCAAAGCTATCAAATGCTTTTGTCGGTAAGCTAAAACGCATATAGTTAAACTATTTTTGTAAGAAGTCCATATTTTAACTCATTTTTCGTTTGATAAAATAGGCTACTTTTAGCAAAAAATCAGGAGTGTTACTATAATATTTATACCATAAATCATTAACTTCATTGGAGAGTTTTTGTACAGGAACGACTATTTGATTTTCATCAGGTAATGGCGTAATCTCTAAGAAGGTAAGGACATCCAGAACTGTTTGGGGAATTTCTTGAGCAAAATCTTCATAACAAATTTCGTAGTAGTTGATTTTATTTTTTGCAAAAAACTTATGCCAATTATTATAAGATCGCTTAAAAACTTGTAGAGATTTATATAAGCTTAAAGGCTTATAAACTAAATCTTGGTCACCAACCTTCGATGAAGAGTCGCTCTGATACATCTTTTTTTGTTTAGCAATCTCCAAAGAAATGACTTGCCGTAATGTATCCCTTCTATAGATATGTATAAAATAGGGATTAGGAAAAACCATCTCGATTATTTCTCTAGCACTTTTGCCTTGCATTCCTAAATGTTTACGGGCCAAGTTTAAAAATACATTCATTTGCTTCAAGTGCATTTTTGTTCCAAAAATTTCGTCAGATGTTGTTCCTTCTTCAACAATTTCCGTGAGGTATTTGGTAAAGTTGTCTTTGCTATCATCATCAATTAGTTCTGAAACTCTGTTTTTTAAATGAAAGTATTCAGTCGCATTTCCATGTTCTAAAGATGATAAAGTTTTGCACAGAAGGGTACTGCCGCTTCTCCCTGTGGAGCATATTATGTAGCTTTTTTTAATTTTGGACTCAAACATAATTTACCTTTTTTGAGTTAACTTTGTTAAATCTACATCCAGTTTCCTGCCAGTGTCAAGAATGATTGGGTGTTTTTTACCAGAGTAGCCAAAATCTATTGTGATCACTGGGCTATGTTATGATAAGGAGCAAGACTTATTATAAGATCAAGCTTATGCCCCTGATTCTAATCTCAAGTCATTAATCAAATCTTGTTAAGCCTACAATTATGAAAATAGGGATTATTACTTATCATTTTTTATGCAACTTTGGTGCTAATCTACAGGTGTTAGCAACCGTCAAATATTTGGAAAAGCTTGGACATCAAGTCTGTGTGCTTAATTATCGTCCCCCTGAATTAGTAGAGAAGTACAAAGAAACAGTTCCCTCCCTACAAAGTGACGCACACCAACAATATTGTGAAACCTATCTACCAGAATCATCGATTTGTGGGAATCAAGAAGCGATTGTTAGAGTAGCAGCAGAAGAAAAATTTGATGTAGTGATTGCAGGAAGCGATGCTGTATTGCGTCTATGGACGAAAAATTTGCGAGAAGATACTAAATTTCCCAATCCTTTCTGGTTAACATGGACTGAAGAAGTGGGTGTTAAAAGAAAGGGCGTTTTAGCAGCCAGTAGCATGGGAACTAATTATTTAAGCTTTTCTTCTGATGTCAAAAGCGGCATCAGAGAAGCCCTGAGTCGAATGAATCATGTAACTGTTAGAGATAGATGGACAAAAACACTACTATCTCTAATTAGTCGTAATCGGTATCCCCTAAAAATTTGTCCTGATCCTGTGGTAATGATGAATGAAGTTATGTCCATACCAGAAGAATATGCAAAAGAAGCAATAGCCGAAAAAAATAAATATGTCTTGTTAAGTGTCTATAAAAATACAGTATCCGAGCAATGGATAACAGACTTTGTAGAAGCGGCTCATATTAAAGGCTATAAAGTATATAGTCTGCCTTTACCAGAATACGAAGTCCAAGGAGTAGTAGATAAGGTCATTGGATTTCCTCTTTCTCCTTTAGAATGGTATGCTTGGATTCAAAATGCCGCCGCCTATGTGGGTGTTCGTTTTCATCCCATTGTCTGTGCTTTAGTTAATCAAGTTCCCTTTGTAGCATTAGATCAATATGAGTTAGAATCTAATTGGAATCCTCAACGACGTAAAGATAAAATTTTAAGTAAGTTGTTAGGCTCATTAATTCGTTTCTCTAGCAAAACTTATGATGTATGTTCGACGGCTAAAAGGACTCAATACTGTCTAAATCCTCAGCAATATTCTCAATTATCCCCTGCTCAAATCTTAGATTTAGCCACTGAAACCATAGATTTACCAACCAATCAATCATTTATTGCTAATGCTCAAAACACTTTTGTAGAAACGATTAACAAAATTTTAATCAAATAGTAAAAATAACTTCTTTTTATGAGTATTCCTCTCGCTTCAGTTGTCATAACCAGCTACAATCAGCCAGATGTGTTGCCCAGAGCAATAGAAAGTGTTCTGTCTCAAACCTACAAAAATATTCAAATAGTGATTGCTGATGATGGCTCTAGTGATGGCTCGCAAGATTTGATTAATCAGTATGCCCAACGTTTTCCTGATAGAATAAAACCCATTTTATCGCCACAGAATCAAGGAATTCCTCAAAATAAAAATATGGGCTTTAGAAACTGTGATGGAGAGTTTATTACTTATCTAGACGGAGATGATTTCTATTTTCCTGAAAAATTAGAACGGGAAATAAGTGTATTTGAATCGGATAAATCTTTAGGCGTTGTCTATTCTAACTTTGCTTTCGTTGATGAACAAGGCAAACTTGAAAAGTATTGGAAAAAAGAGAGTATTTGTGTTCCTCAAGGGGATATTTTTGAACAAGTTTTCTCTCGAAAATTTCCTTATTGGACAATTTATCGCAATGAATTAATTAGAGCCGATGTTTTTAAAAAAATTAATTACTATGATGAAAGACTGATTGCCTATGAAGATTGGGATTCAAGAATTAGAATCAATAAAAATACTAAAGTTGGCTATTCTGACTATGTAGGAGCCGCTTACGTTAACTACCCCGCAAGCATCACTAAAGTAGAAAAACAAGAGCGACTGCTTCAAGAAATGAGATTTGTCATCAACAAAAATAAACAGTTACTGACAGACTTACCCTTACCTAAACAGTGGCAAATCTTAAGAAGTCTCAATCGGGAACTCATTCCGCGAGAAATAGAAGTTTCTTCCGCCGATTATTCTCGCAAAATAGGTTTATTGCTTAAATACTTGGTAACTACAGGTGATTTAAAATATCCACTTAAAGCTATCTATGGTAAATTGAAGTCTTAATAACAAAATATGAGCATAAAGGAGCAATAAATTTATATGTTCTCAAACTCTCAAGGACAAAATTTAATCTTTTTAATTTCTCAGCCCCGTGCAGGTTCAACGATGACACAGAAAATTCTGGGAGGACATCCAGATATTTGTACCGTCTCTGAACCTTGGTTAATGCTTCATCCTTTCTATGCACTTAGAAAAGAAGGACATGAGGCTGAATATAATGCTCAGTGGTGTAGAGACGCTTTAGATGGTTTTTTAGAGATGCTTCCCAAGGGGAAAGAAGATTATCTTAATGGCATCTCAGAAAGTTATAATAAATTGTACCAACAGGCTTTAGCTGATACACAAAAAAGTTACTTCCTAGACAAAACACCTCGATATTATTATATTATTTCAGAATTATACCAAGCCTTTCCCGCCGCTAGTTTTATCATTCTTCTGCGCAATCCATTGGCAGTATTATGTTCGATTCTCAGCAGTTGGATTCTCCCTAAAAGTAAAAGCGATTTTTCCTTTTCCACTTCATATAAAAATTTCTATCAGTACAAACATGACCTGCTCCAAGCTCCAAAATTATTACTTAAGGGAATTAATTTACTTGGTGAAAAGTGTATCGTAATGCACTATGAAAAACTATTGCAATCACCTGAACAAGAAATGAGTCGGCTTTGTCAGTGCTTAGGTATTCAGTTTGTTCCAAGTATGTTAGAGTTAGGAGTCGGAGGTGCAGATGAATGGCAATTTGGAGATAAAAAAAATCCTTACAAAAGTGTCAAACCTAATGATCAAAACATAGACAAGTGGAAGAAAGAACTGGAAAACCCGCAAGTATGGAGATTTGCTAATGATTATTTAGAACTTTTAGGGTCAGATACTTTATCGCAAATGGGCTATTCTTATGAGATACTTCGTCAATGTCTTGATGAATATTATCCTTCTTATCCATTTAGATTATGGAATACCGTCTCGCTAGAATGGCTGTTAAAAGAACGTACTGAGCTAGCTTCCTTGGACTATGGTTACTATTTATTGCGAATCGTGGTCGAGTTACAAAATAGAGGACTCTGGGGAACATTTACACAACTGATAAACCGGGGGCGTTGATAAGTCAAACAATTGTAGATTGCAGAGGACAGATTGTATAGTCCTACGGGTAATTTGCCCTAAGTAGTAGTTTATGCATAATATTGTTTTTGTCCCGTCTAAAGATTTTTTTAACAATCTCTTGAAAAATTATAGATAATCACTTACAATGTTGGCGTTCCTTTTTGGTACATTAGCCTTTTTTAAATGGGCTAAAGCTGTTGCAGTATTCTCACTTGGGTAACGTTTTGCCAAGAATTAGGATGCTCCCCTGATAATCTTACTGAAGACTTTATTTTTCGCAATAGACATACAGTCCTTCTTAAACTTACATTCATTATGATTTTAGAAAAAATTAAAAGACTAATAGGAAAAAAAGCACCAGCAATCGTTCATATCTCAAAACTTTTAAAGTTATCACGCCTAGCAGGTGAGTACAAGCAAACTTTAGATGATTACATATACGATTTTAAAAGATTTTGTCAGTGGTCATCAACTCAGAAACATGAACACACACTAAAGCAGCTTAGAGCCTTAATAACCGTTGATTATCATCGTCTTGAAAAGGGATTGGCTTTTAGAGAGCCAAGAGTAGGTTTTGGAAAAGATGCTGTAACTAAATTATTAGCACATTTAAAACAGTATGTGGAAATTACGCCTCAAAGAGATAACACAGGCGAAATTGCTCTCAATGCTTTATTTAGCTATTATAAATTTAATTCGGAACAAGGATTAAATGATGAAGAACTTTACCAAGAGTTACTACACTTAAAATCACAATTAAGTGATTATGGGAATCCTGAAAGTACAGGGGGTTTTTACACAGTCAATCGCCACGATATTCAGAAAGTTGCCAAAATCGACTTACAAGATTTTTTTAGAAATAGATATAGCGTCAGGGACTTTACAGAGGAAGAAGTTGATTTAAACTTAATTGAGCAAGCAGTAAAAATGGCACAGAAAACACCTTCAGTGTGTAATCGTCAATCTGCAAAAGTGTATGTATTTAGTAAAGAAGAAGACAAAAAACAAATTCTTCAACAGCAAAACGGTAATCGTGGCTTTGGCCATAAAGCGAATAAAGTTCTCATTGTCACCTCTAATTTAGAACATTTTATCTGGGCAGGCGAGCGAAATCAAGGTTGGATCGATGGCGGAATGTTTGCTATGTCTATTGTTTATGCGCTGCATTCTCTAGGGTTAGGAAGTTGCTGTTTGAATTGGTGTGTTTCTCATGAAAAAGATCAAACGTTAAAAAAAGTAGCGGGGATTAATGATTCTGAAGTTGTGGTTATGATGATAGCGGTAGGACATTTACCCGAACACTTTAAAGTGGCTCAATCGGTTAGAAAAAATATTGAAGAGGTTATGATTATTAAATAATATTTCATCATCACTGTAGCAAACAAGGTACAATGAGAGGCTGGAATAGGAAGTATAGCAAAGGAAACTAAAATGCGCCTCTCTCAAATGTTATTCGTTACCCTACGCGAAGATCCCGCAGAAGCGGAAATTCCCAGCCATAAACTATTGGTAAGAGGTGGGTATATTCGGCGCATTGGGAGCGGAATTTATAGTTATTTACCGTTAATGTGGCGAGTTTTACAGAAAATATCGGCAATTGTCCGAGAAGAACTAGATAAAACAGGCGCACAAGAATGCTTACTCCCTCAATTGCAACCGTCTGAGTTGTGGAAAACGTCGGGAAGATGGGACACTTATACTAAAGCAGAAGGAATCATGTTTGCCTTAGGCGATCGCCAACAACGGGAGTTAGGACTCGGCCCCACCCATGAAGAGGTGATAACAACGGTTGCCAAGGAGATGATTCGTTCTTATCGTCAATTACCGCTAAATTTATACCAAATTCAAACTAAATTCAGAGATGAAATTCGACCTCGCTTTGGCCTCATGCGTGGCCGAGAATTTATTATGAAAGATGCTTATTCCTTTCATACGGATGAGGAAAGCTTAAAGAAAACTTATCAGGATATGGATATAGCCTACCGTGCCATTATATCTCGTTGTGGCTTGGCGTATCGGGCAGTAGAGGCAGATTCTGGGGCAATTGGGGGATCGGGATCTCAGGAGTTTATGGTACTTGCGGATGCAGGCGAGGATGAAGTGCTTTATACTGACGATGGGAAGTATGCAGCCAATGTGGAAAAGGCTGTTTCTTTACCCCCTGAGTTAGAAAAATCACCGTTTACGCAGTTTGAAAAGAAAGAAACCCCAGATACAGAAACAATTGAAAAGTTATGTCAATTTTTAGAGTGTTCTGCTACGAATATTGTAAAAAATGTCCTTTATCAAGGGATGTATGACAATGGAATGTTAGTCCTCGTTTTAGTCAGTATTCGGGGAGATCAGGATGTGAATGAAGTTAAGTTACAAAATGAATTGACAAAACTTGCTCCTCAATATAGTGCGAAAACCTTATTAAGTTTAACGGTTCCTGATGAGAAAGAACAGAAGAAATGGGCAGCAAATCCCTTACCTTTAGGCTATATCGCCCCAAATTTAGAAGATAGTTACATAAATAAAGATAAATCCGTAGCCCCTCAATTTTTGCGTCTCGCAGACGAAACGGTAATTGACCTCAAAAACTTCGTTACAGGGTCAAATGAAACGGGATACCACGTTTTAGGGGGCAATTGGGGCGAAGAATTCACCCTACCTACCCTAGTGGTTGATATTCGTAAGGCTATGGTTGGCGATCGCTCAGTACATGATCCCAGTCAAACCTTAGAAAGTGCGCGGGGTATTGAAGTGGGACATATATTTCAACTAGGGACAAAATACTCGGAAGCGATGGGTGCAACCTTTACCAACGAAGCAGGAGAAGAAAATCCCTTGGTAATGGGGTGTTATGGGATAGGCGTGTCCCGTTTGGCTCAATCTGCGGTAGAACAGAGTTATGATAAAGATGGGATCATCTGGCCAGTTGCGATCGCACCTTATCACGCGATTATTGTTGTTCCTAATGTTAATGATGAGAAACAGATGGAAGTTGCTCAAATGCTTTATACCGAATTAAATGCAATAGGAGTAGAGACGCTTTGGGATGATCGAAATGAACGTGCAGGTGTTAAGTTTAAGGATGCAGAGTTAATTGGGATTCCCTATCGTATTGTTACAGGACGCTCTTTAAAATCGGGTAAAGTAGAGGTAGTAAAACGCCACAATAAAGAGTCTTTAGAAATCGCAGTGGATGAGGTTGTTAATACTGTAAAAGAATGGGTTAAGGAACAGTGAACAGTTATCAAAACCCTTTGGGTTTAAGTAATAAGTAATAAGTAATAAGGATTAGGGAATGAAGATTCGTCTTGCACCCAAATAGAGATCAATATCAAGAACAATTTCAATGAGGCTTCCAACACATCGATCTCGATACTCGGAGTCATGAACGAGTTTAAAATCAACTATGAAATCATCTAGAATTACGCCATAGCTAGAGATGATAGGAATTGCTATAATAAGCCGAATATGCACTTATACAAAGATTAATCATGAATAATCCATTACTCATTGGTAAAGGACTCCCTCCTTTTGATGAAATTAAACCTGAGCAAGTCATTCCAGCCGTTAATCAACTTCTGACGGAATTAGACCAACAATTAAATGAATTAGAAACGAATTTAACCCCGACATGGGAAACATTAGTCGAACCCTTAACCGCATTAGGAGAACGATTATCATGGACATGGGGAATTATTGGTCATTTGATGGGGGTTAAAAATAGCCCAGAATTGCGAGAGGCTTACGAAGCGGTGCAACCTCAATTAGTGCAGTTTAGTAATAAATTAAGCCAAAGTAAGGTAATTTATCAAGGATTTAAGGCATTAAGTGAGAGTAAAGACTGGAATCAGTTTACTTCTGCTCAAAAACGCATTATTGAGTCTTCTATTCGGGATGCAGAATTGTCTGGTGTCGGGTTAGAAGGGAAAGAGAAAGAGCGTTTCAACGAAATTAAGCTAGAACTAGCGGAATTATCGACGCAGTTCTCAAATAACGTTTTGGACGCTACTAAAGCCTTTAAGCTCAAATTAACTACCAAAGAAGAAATAGATGGACTGCCCTCTAGCTTACTCAGTTTAGCTGCCCAAA
>JBFRWB010000204.1:0-10784 GCA_051439375.1 Microcystaceae cyanobacterium | reverse complement strand
GATTGCGTGTCACTTCTGGTGGGCTCGGTTATGTGTATAAGAGACAGGTATCCACCCGACTGTGTAGCGCACCAACTCCCTCTTCTGCTTGAGTCGTGCGTCGTCTGCCTTCAAAGGTAAAAGGCCGAGTGACCACCCCAACGGTTAAACAGCCAATTTCTTTAGCGACTTCTGCCACAATGGCCGCCGCACCCGTACCAGTACCGCCTCCCATTCCGGCGGTAATAAAGACTAAATCTGTATTTTCCAAGGCTTGGGCAATTTCATCTCGTGATTCTTCTGCCGCCTTTTGCCCAATGGCAGGATTGCCCCCTGCCCCTAAACCTCTGGTCAGTTTCTGTCCAATTTGCAGACGATTGGGGGCAGCAGATTGGGCTAATGCCTGGGCATCTGTATTAATTGCCCAAAAATCGATTCCCGATATACCACTATCAATCATTCGGTTGACGGCATTACAGCCGCCTCCCCCAACGCCAATTACTTTAATTTGAGCAACACTACTCGGCACGATTTGAGTTCTCCTAGCGTCTTCCCCAGGTAAGTCTGGGAGATCATCAACGGCTGGAAAGGTTATACCAGCATTTTTATTATGATAGTTGCCCTCTGCCATAGTTGAGTCAGGGGCTTGGCTATTATTCGAGTTTGGATAGTTTAAGGAAAATTCACTATTGAGTGTCATTGTAATCGGGAATGGCTAAAGCACGATAGGGGATTTTTCTAGCTTTGGTTAAATTTGACTTAGTTTACCTTACCACTACTCAGGCGAGGTCAATGAGCTAGACTGGGCAGAATTCTATTTTCAGCTTTGCTGACTTTATAGTCATAGGATTCTCTCTTAGACTAAAGACCTCAATTCCCTTTGTCAATTCCTATTTCTGTCTATCATTTATCAAAGATCACATTTCGTCAAGGTCTCTTGACTTTTTTGCCAAACCATCACTAATACATGGGTTCGGAGAGGAAGAGATGGGGAGAAAGTAATAAGTTAATTATTCTTGGTTCTCTTTTCTATCTGTCTTAATTAGGAACTTCTTAGCGATCGCCACTTAAGTCACTAAAATAACCCGATGAAGTACATTCTTTCGTGCTAGTATTTTAACTGAATCGTTGGCTGTTCTGGATTACTAATATCGATATAATTTAAACGATCTTGGGGAATGCGTGAAGATAGGGTTTTCATCTTAACCAATACCGTTAACTGTTGGGGAAAATGGGATTTATAAGTCCCTAAATGCACCCGTCCTAACTCCGTATGTAAAATTAAATTATTAGGGTTTCGCCAGTCTAATTGTTGAATTTTGAGAGGAAACTCTTGTAGATGGGGATACAAAGATTGCCATTGTTCTCGATAAGTTGGGAGATAGCCGAGAACTTTTAAAGGAAACTGAAGCCGTTTATCCTTACTTTGATAAAAAGACGCTGGAATAAAGACCCCTTCTGAGTCTAAAAATCCCGTTTGTGTTTGACTGGTTGCGAATGCGATCGGTGTTCTTTCCTCTACATTAAGTACAATCTGAGGGGGAAATAACTTTCGGGTCAAATTAACCTGATCTAAAGGCGGTTGCTGTTCTAATTGTTGTTCAAGGGTTTGACTAGGAAACCGCCAGAGAGTTTGAGGATAAGAAACCCCTAAAAGCGTTTCAATCTTTCCATCAGAGACTAACTCATTGCCTTCAATCTCAATTTGTGCCGCACTACGAATTAGCCACTGAGGATGGCTTAAAATCCAACCTAAGCCACCTGAGAGTCCTATTAAAAGAATTAAACGCCAGATTCCCTGCAAAAACTTCCAGCGTCTTTGATTGCGTAATACTTGCCGTCTAGAGGGTTGAGAAGCAGAAACAGAGGACATAGGACGGGTGAGGATAAACAGTAAGGTGAATTAATAACTTAAGGACAGAAATGTTATAACAGAATTGGACGCTCCTTAAAAGCGTTAAATGATGAGAGCAAACAGTTAACTTGAACTGATTCGTCCTACAGATACAAGGAATCCCTTTAAAGGCAAGAAGTTCCTATGGTATTGTTCTATCATGAAAATTGTTAAGTTCGAGTTAGCAATTAAATTTCTGCTAGAACTTGGCCGAAATATCCCCTTAATCAAACAAAGATAGTCCTACGACTTACTTCAAGGCTTATGGTCATTAATAAAAGCGGTCTTATTTTAGGTGCTACCGCCGTCGCCCTCACCACCGTAGCCATCACCATTGGTGCTGGCCTTCGCTCCCAAAGTCAGGCATTTTTGCAGGAAAACCCCAAAGAAATCGTCGATGAAGTTTGGCAGATCATTAATCGTACCTATGTCGATGCTGCCCTCCTAGAAACGGTCGATTGGCGAGGAACACGCACAGAATATCTTGATCGCTCTTATGATGATGTAGAAGAAGCCTATGATGCTGTGCGAGAAATGTTGGAAAAACTCGATGATCCTTACACTCGCTTTATGGATCCGCAAGAATTCCAGAATATGCAAATTGATACTTCAGGGGAACTGACAGGGGTTGGGATTCAAATTACTAAAGACGACGAGAAAAATCGCATTGTGGTAGTTTCTCCCATTGAGGATACCCCCGCTTTTGAAGCAGGGGTACTGGCTAAGGATGTTATCATCAAAATTGACGGTAAAGATACAAAGGGAATGGAAGTTGAAGATGCAGTGAAGCTCATTCGAGGAGAACCGGGGTCAACCGTCACCTTAACGATTTTACGGGGAACAAAAGAAATTGACTATCCTTTAACCCGGGCCCGTATTGAAATTCATCCGGTTAAGGCTCGGATTCAAGATACTCCCATCGGTGAAATTGGTTATATTCGGCTGACCCAATTTAATGCTCAAGCCAGTGAGGAAATGCGAGATACCATAAAAAATTACGAGGATAAAAGTGTTAAGGGATATATTCTTGACCTGCGCTCTAATCCGGGGGGACTTCTCTATGCCAGTATTGATATTGCCCGAATGTGGCTCAATGAAGGCCGTATTGTTTCCACTGTCAATCGAGTGGGATCTGATGAAGTTTATCGGGCGAATAATCGGGCGTTAACGACTAAACCCGTGGTTGTTCTCGTGGATGGTGGCTCGGCTAGTGCTAGTGAAATTCTTTCTGGTGCATTACAAGACAATGAACGGGCAGTTTTAGTCGGGACAAAGACCTTTGGTAAGGGATTGGTGCAATCGGTGCGACCATTAGGGGATGGCTCAGGATTAGCGGTAACCATTGCCAAATATCTAACCCCCGATGGACGAGATATTAATAAAGCAGGGATTGAACCCGATCATCAAGTCGAACTAACCGATGAAGATCGCAAAGCCTTGCAGCAAGATCGCCAGAAAATCGGTACATTTAACGATCCTCAGTTTTCTCAAGCGTTTGAATACCTCAAGCAAGAAATTGCTGAACAAAACGGGGACAGCTTACCCCAAGCGAATAAATAACTTGATGTTACTGAGGTTGGCATTTTCCCGAACGAATCAGGCCAATTCGGGCGGCGATCGCTTTTTCTGATGAGTCAAATGGCCCCCAAACCATCTGTTGTTCTGGGGGTTTTGCTGCGTCAAAGGCTTGAATTTGACAATTTCCCATGTCTGTTTTGATAATAAACCAGACTGTTTCCTCAGTCATTTTAATTAAACTCCCTTTTTATTGTTCTCTAATGTTAGATGATCCGCCTAATTTGACCAAATCAGTCGAAAAATTATGTCATCTTAGCCTTTACCTCCGATGGCTATTAGTTTGTTTTTGTTGGCTAGTGGTCGTTCCTTTAGCATTATGGCAGCTACGAGAAGATATCGGCTTAATGAGAGACTATTTTACTTGGTCAGGCCTTCGCTATAGTTTAATTTACAATCTCGTTCCTGCATTCTTTTTGTTTACTTCTGTAGGTTTGACCTTAGCAGTATTATTGCGTCATAGTCAATTTATTCTCTGGGGAATTTCGACCAAAGATCGGGCAAAATTAGAACAACAAGTTAAAAACATTTATCGTATCGGTCCGCGTCACCCTTTGTGGAAATGGCTATTTTATTAATGAAAAAGGGGTTACATGATCTGATTAGAGTGCATCAACAAGTTACTAAAACACTTTTAATTTGCCAAGGTTTTACCCTCATATCTTCACTTATCACCTCTTCTAATAAATTCAAAGACTGACCTAATTTTAATGATAAATTACTCTCAAGGGATAACTTTGCTTCTGTTCCTTCGCATTCGTAACAACGTAAAATAAAAGCACCATTTTCATGGTGTGAGGGTTTAAACGCCATAACAATTAAATTATGATCAGATAAATTTAAAAAACAATGACTAGACTCTAAAGTGGGATTTTGAGATTTATTATAATTATCTAAGATTAAAGCCTGTAAGGGAATATTAAACTCATACCCCTGATGAACAGTTTTCGCTGTTTGTGGTGTGCCAATATGGGGATAAATGGCATATTTAAACTGATGATATCCTTTATCTGCGTTAGGATCTGGCCAGATTGATCCTCTTAATAAGCTGAGTCTTAATTGATTGGGCTGACTATCATAACCATATTTACAGTCATTTAATAAACTTACCCCGTAATTTTGATTATTATCTGTTAAGTCTGCCCAATGTAATGCACTTACTTCCCATTTAGCTTTATCTGCTTCTGTTTTTCCTACCGTTGGACGTTGAATGGTAGCGCAAGGAATTTCATAAGACGCAACCTCACTTCTTAATCCTAAAGGAAAAGTAGCTTTTAATAAAACATGAGTTTCTTGCCAATTGACTTCAGTTTTAATGATTAAAATAGGAGAATGAGCTTGTAAAATATAATCTTGAGTAAAGGTTGATCGATTGAAGTTTTTGATTACCCGAATTCTTGATTGCAATTTATCATTTTCCAACCACTCAATTGATGTTAAAGTAGGAGAAGGTAAAGAATGCTCTTCATAATTTGGATCGATGTTCCAAGCATCCCAATATTGTCCTTGATCTTGAAAACATTGTAATTGATTTCCTGCACCTGCTAGAATTTCTCGTTGTTGCATTTTATCAAAAATACTCTCTAATTCCCCCGTTTCAGGGTTAACTTTGACTTGTATCAAATCATTCTCCAAGATAAAATCTTTAGGAACATCAGTAACCGTCTCATGAGTTTCTTTTTCTTCTATCACTAACCAGAATAATTGATAAGCAACTGAAGGAATATTAGATACATAAAATAATAGTTGATTCTCTGATGTTATTTGTATTTCTAATTTTTTGCCTTTTGAATCATACATTGAATAGAATTTATCAGGCTCAATATTAAGGCTAACTATTTGAGAACGTTGCCAATTTAAACTGTTAAAAATAATAACTGGTTTTGCCTTTTGATGAGGAGGAATCGGTAAATTAATTTGATGAGCGATCACTTGTAACGCTTGATTTAAAATACCTTGGGTAACGCTTTCTACTTGTTGCCAATCTTTATTAGCTTCTATAAACACTTCAGGAATAGAAGTACCGGGGAGAATATCATGGAATTGATTTAATAACATTTTCTTCCATGCAGTTTCAATCTCTTTAGTGGGATAAACATAATTAGAATCAACAATAGCTGCAAAAGACGACCAAAGTTCTGCTTGATAGAGTAAATTTTCACAACGGCGGTTATATAATTTTTGATCACAATGATTCGTATAACATCCTCTATGTAACTCTAAATATAATTCATCTTGCCAAATAGGTAAACTTTCCGTTTCATTTGTTATTTTGTTTAAATATTCTTCAGCCGTTGTAAATTGAATAGTCGGAAAAAACTCTGAATTGTGCCAACGTTTTTGTACCTGTAACATATCACGAGTGGGTCCTCCACCATGATCCCCCACTCCGGGCAACCAGAACATTTCTTTTAATTGGGTTGTTTCTCGCCATTTAATGGCATAATCCATCATAATTAAAGGATTAGTATCCATTACCCCTGCTACATTCGGGGGAGACATCAACGTAACTATCTCTGTTTGATCAGGCGATCGCCATTTAAACAAACCATGGGGAAATTCTGTGGTATCGTTCCAATGAAGTTTTCCCGTCACAAAATATTCAATCCCACCTTGTTTTAAAATTTGGGGTAATTGCCAAGTAAACCCAAAAGTATCGGTTAACCATGCCACTTTTGCAGTCTTACCAAATTTTTCTTTAAAATACTGTTGTCCATACCATAGTTGACGAACCAATGATTCCCCAGACAGTAAATTGGTGTCAGGTTCGACCCACATCCCCCCTAAAATCTCCCAGTTACCTTCGTTATATGTCTCTAGAATCGCTTTAAAAAGGTCTGGACGATTTTTTTCTATCCATTGATATAAAAGTGGGCTTGTATGTCCAAATATGAGGGATGGAAACTCTTTTTGTAAGTGTAACACTGATTGAAAGGTTCGTTGGGCTGCATCCCATGTTTCTGACAAGGGCCATAACCAAGCCATATCCAGATGAGCATGACCGAGTAAATTAAAGTTATATTGGTTTAATTCTTTTGTGTAAGGTTTTAGCTCATTTCTAAGCTGATTAAGGTGTAAATCGAATTTTTCTCTATTGGGAAGAATATTCCAATCAATTTGTTGTAAAAGATGGGTGAGATCATCTAATTGAGAAGGATTAAATGCTGCTAGATATTGAGATAAAATTGTTAGTTCATCGGCAATAAAACTCGGTTCACAAAAATCATGGTTCTCTTTTTCAAAAATTAGCTTAGATTCCATTAATCCGCCTATGTCATGGTAAGGACTAACGAGGCGTAAAGCAATCCAAATAACTTGATTATAGGTAGCAGAAGGGCTTAATAGTAAGCGAGTCGTTGAGTCAAATAAATCTCCTTCTTGTACCAACTTATGATTGATATAAATTTTAGCGTCTTCTGCCCACCATGTTAACTTTAAACGTAGCGTTAATCCCACCAAAGGATAGTTATTCAAGTGAGAAGGAATTATCAATTTTTGGGTAAACCAGCGAATTTGTTGTCCTTTTTCCCAAGTAATAGCTCCCTTTTCATTCGGTTTAACAAAGGGTAAAGTATCAAATAATTGGGGTAATTGCTCCCAATTTAGGGAAGATGCTGTATGATAACGCCACAAAGGTTGTATATCCTGTTGGCTGAGTTTACGCAGTTTTTTGAGGATTGATTCAATGGTTGTATTTTGCAAAATTATCCTTTATTGTAGCCAGTTAATAATCAACACTCACCCCTAGAAATTACCTTCATATTCGATACGAATACGGGAACGACCCCCTCTTCTTGGATATCCATGATAATCTCTATATCCGCCACTATAGCCACTTCTGCTGTATCCTCCTGCTGATCTTCTTTGATAGCTTCGTTGAGATCCTCGATAATAGGGCGTAGGATAACCGCAATTATAACAAGAACGACCACTACGCTGATAACCAGAAGAACGAGAGGGAAAACTACGATGTACACCGGGATTAAAGCTTCTAATCTCTCTTCGAGGTCTTGCTTCTGCACTTAAAGATATAGTTATCAAAAAAGTACTACTACATAAGATTAAACTGAATAGTCTGTTCATATCCAAAAAAACACTTAAGTTATGTGATGGAACAAAATAACGCTTGGGTCATTTCTATCATTATTGTAGTCAAAATTACTGAGAACAGCCCATCGATTTATTGGGAGCTAATTTTGAACAGTCGTATAGCAGACTGAATATCTTAATAAATTTCTCGAATACAAACTAAATGTTAACAAACCGTCCCCCCTTGAAAATCCACGCTAGATTGTTCAATGGGACAATGCTGCTATCTCCCTTGTCCTTAGCTGAGATAGATGGCGATCTTCCATAATTTGTTCTCAACAACTTAGGAATAATACTTAACAGTTTAACGATACTGGGAATTTATGATGACAATTGACAATTTTCCTTGGTTAACGACCATTATTCTCTTTCCAATTGCGGCAGCCTTACTTATTCCTCTATTTCCCGACGAAGGAGACAAAGAGGTACAGGTAAAAACGGCTCAACGAATTCGCTGGTACGCTCTTACTATTGGCTTAATTGATTTCGCAATCATCGTTTATGCTTTTTACTCAGGGTACGATTTAAGTAATCCTGACTTGCAATTAGTTGAAAGTTATACATGGTTACCTGATATTGGGCTAAAATGGTCAGTTGGGGCGGATGGCCTCTCAATGCCCTTAATTTTACTAACTGGGTTTATCACCACCCTTGCTATTATGGCAGCGTGGCCAGTGACATTTAAGCCCAAATTGTTCTATTTCCTGATGTTAGCCATGTATGGCGGCCAAATTGCTGTATTTGCGGTGCAGGATATGCTGCTGTTTTTCTTGGTATGGGAATTAGAATTAGTCCCTGTCTATCTTATCCTTTCAATATGGGGCGGAAAACGTCGGCTTTATGCGGCTACCAAGTTTATTCTCTACACCGCAGGCGGATCATTATTTATTCTCGTTGCAGCCCTAACTATGGCATTCTATGGTGATGTTAACACCTTTGACATGGTAGCGATCGCAGGTAAGGATTTTCCCTTCAAGCTGCAATTATTCCTCTATGCGGGCTTTTTAATCGCTTATGGCGTAAAATTACCGATTTTTCCCCTGCACACATGGTTGCCCGATGCTCACGGTGAAGCGACCGCCCCAGCACATATGTTACTCGCAGGTATTCTCTTGAAAATGGGAGGTTATGCCCTGTTAAGGATGAATGCAGGGATGTTACCCGATGCCCATGCGGTTTTTGCCCCTGTTTTAGTAATTTTAGGGGTCGTTAATATTATCTACGCAGCGTTAACTTCCTTTGCACAACGTAACCTAAAACGGAAAATTGCTTATTCCTCTATTTCCCACATGGGCTTTGTTTTAATCGGAATTGCCTCATTTACCTCATTAGGAACAAGTGGCGCAATGTTGCAGATGATTTCCCACGGTTTAATCGGGGCAAGCTTGTTTTTCATGGTAGGTTGTACCTATGACCGCACCCATACTCTGATGTTAGATGAAATGGGTGGAGTGGGTAAAAAAATGAAGAAAGTCTTCGCTATGTGGACAACCTGTTCCCTTGCTTCCTTGGCTTTACCCGGAATGAGTGGATTTGTGGCAGAATTAATGGTATTTGTGGGATTTGCCACTAGTGATGCCTATAGTTCTACTTTTAAGGTGATTATTGTCTTTCTTGCTGCTGTGGGTGTTATTTTAACCCCCATTTATCTCCTGTCCATGTTGCGGGAAATGTTATATGGACCTGAAAACGAAGAATTAGTGTCCCATACTAAGCTAATTGATGCAGAACCTCGTGAAGTATTCATTATCGCTTGTTTGTTAGTTCCTATCATTGGTATTGGCTTATATCCCAAGATTGTTACCCAAATCTATGATGCAAGTACAAACCAGTTAACAGCGTTATTGCGTCAGTCAGTCCCCACCTTGGTAGAAGAAACGGCATCGACTTCCCCGTGGCAGAAAATAGCAGTTAACGCCCCTAGTTTAAAGTAAACTTCTAGACAATTTAACTGAAGAATTTAGAATTCTAGAAGTGCCTAAAACCCTATCATTTTCTTGATAGGGTCTTTAAATAGATCATTGCTCAGATTAGAGTGATATGGTAAAGTTTATGGGGTTGTTACGCCCTTATGCCGACAAGATACAAGCCCACAGAGTTTGCCAAAAAGATTAATCAAAGAACAGTTATTAACCTGCCCTAAACCAATTTAAACACCCTTAAAAGACCTATGAGTAGCGAAAGTGAATACATCAAAGAAACCGCAGCCACCCGTGTTCGCATTCTCAGCGAAGCCCTTCCCCATATCCAACGCTTTGAAGGAAAAACGGTGGTAGTAAAGTATGGAGGGGCTGCCATGAAAGATAGTTCTCTCAAAGATAAAGTCATTCGCGATATTATTTTTATGTCTTGTGTCGGCCTTCGTCCTGTTGTAGTTCATGGAGGTGGCCCCGAAATTAATAGCTGGTTAGAAAAACTGAAAATTGAACCTCAATTTAAAGATGGCCTGCGAGTCACCGATGCCCCCACGATGGATGTGGTAGAAATGGTATTAGTAGGACGAGTTAATAAAGAACTGGTTTCCCTCATTAACCAAGCAGGAGGTAAAGCCGTTGGACTTTGCGGTAAAGATGGTAACTTAATTACAGCCCGTCCTGTGGGCCAAGAAGGTGTGGGGTTTGTGGGGGAAGTGAGTACAGTAGATGCCCGTTTAGTCGAATCTTTAGTTAATAATGGTTATATTCCCGTTATTTCCAGTGTAGCAGCCGATGAAACAGGACAAGCCTATAACATTAATGCGGATACAGTAGCGGGTGAAATGGCAGCAGCATTAGGGGCAGAAAAATTGATCTTATTGACAGATACCCCCGGCATTTTACTCGATTATAAAGAGCCTAGCAGCTTAATCACAAAATTAAACATTCAGGAAGCCAGAGAGTTAATTGCTCAAGGTGTTGTATCAGGGGGAATGATTCCAAAAGTTAACTGCTGTGTGCGATCGCTAGCACAAGGAGTCAGAGCAGCCCATATTCTCGATGGTCGTCTGCCTCACTCAGTTTTACTAGAAATCTTTACCGATGAGGGCATTGGATCTATGATTGTTGCTTCTGGGTATAGTTAGAATTCAGAAGTAATGTTAGCATTTCGCTTCAAATGACCATTTCAGGTCGCATTTAAGCGGTAACATTAACAAAGTCAGCAGCCATTAAATCCGTCGGATTAACACCAGTTAGAATCGCTAAAGCTTGACTATCAGAACTGATTAAGGTGTCTGATGTTCCTGAAGTTGTGATGTCTAATGAACCAT
>JBFRWB010000203.1:0-58778 GCA_051439375.1 Microcystaceae cyanobacterium | reverse complement strand
ATGGTAGGCTATGTTATGATTGATAATTGTGGAATAAAGGGTCGATGCCCGAGTGGTTAATGGGGGCGGACTGTAAATCCGCTGGCTATGCCTACGCTGGTTCAAATCCAGCTCGGCCCACCACCTTAACAATTCAAAATTGAGAATTCAAAATACATTCAAGATTTTGAAGGATTAAGGGCAAAAACGCCTCTGTAGCTCAGTGGTAGAGCGCACCCTTGGTAAGGGTGAGGTCACGAGTTCAATCCTCGTCAGAGGCTCTTAAGTTGAAAGTCTTGTCATTTCAGTGATCAAACTACCTTATCCTTTGTAAGAGATTCTAATGATTTAGAATTAAACGTGAGTTCGATGGCTAAAATTAAAGGGTATTGTCCCACTACTTAACTGACATGACTATCCCTTCTCCTAAGTCCCCGATTTATCCCGTTATCTGGCAAAACGATAGAGTAGAGCTAATTGATCAAACCCTACTCCCCCAAAAGTACGCTATTGTTGAAATTAATCGCTATGAAGACATGGCCACCGCCATTCGGACAATGATTGTTAGAGGTGCGCCAGCGATTGGTGTTGCAGCAGCCTATGGAATGTATTTAGGGGCAAGAGAGATTAAAACGACGAGTAGAGATTATTTTATCCAAAAATTAGAAGAAGTTGCCCAAATCTTACGCCAAACCCGTCCCACCGCCGTTAATTTATTCTGGGCTATTTCCCGAATGTTGAAAATAGCCTATGAGACCTTGGGGTCAGTGGAAGAATTAAAAACAAAATTACTAGAAACGGCTCAAACTATTCAACGTGAAGATGTACAAACCTGTAAAGCCATTGGTGAATATGGGCTATCCATTTTACCCAAAAATTCTGAGAAATTAACCCTTTTAACCCATTGTAATGCAGGAGCATTGGCTACGGCTGGATATGGCACAGCATTAGGCGTAATTCGCTCTGCATGGACAGCAAACCGTCTCAAACGAGTCTATGCAGATGAAACCCGTCCTCGTCTTCAAGGGGCAAAATTAACTGCATGGGAGTGTGTACAAGAAGGAATTCCTGTGACGGTTATCACCGATAATATGGCCGCCCACTGTATGAAACAAGGGTTTATTGATGCAGTTGTGGTAGGGGCTGACAGAATTGCCGCAAATGGGGATGCAGCTAACAAAATTGGCACTTACGGGTTAGCGGTGGTGTCGAAAATGCACAATGTTCCGTTTTACGTCGCTGCACCTCTTTCTACCGTTGATTTTGAGTTAAGCGATGGGTCAAAAATTCCTATTGAGGAACGAGACGCATCAGAAGTTTATCAAGTGGGACACACTAATTTATGTCCCCAAGGAGTAGAGTTTTATAATCCTGCGTTTGATGTTACCCCATCAGATTTAATCACGGCAATTATTACCGAAAAAGGGGCAATTAAACCATCAGAATTATCTTCTCTTCTTAAGGTTAAAAGTAAATTACAAACCTAAATCAACTGCAATTCTGTGGCCGCAAGCAAACCCTGAAAAAGCAACTGCATTTAACCCTTGTCCGGGGAAGGTGCTATCGCCTACACAGTATAAACCTTTAAGGCTGGTACGATTAAAGGGCATAGTGAGCAATCCCGGTAGTTTTTGGCGAGGAATCGGTCCATAACTACCATCCACCCGTCCTAAAAAGCGGCGATGGGTGCGAGGAGTTCCTACTTCTTGATAGTCTAATGCTTGGTTAATACCGGGGAAAACTGCCTCTAAGCGATTAATTAATCGTTCTGCTGCGGCTTCTTTTTTGGCTTCATAGTCTTGGGGAGAAAGTCCTTCCCATTCTTTCATCCAACTGGGGGTAAAAGTATGAATAATATGATAACCTTCAGGGGCTAAATCAGGATCAAGTAGGGTGGGAATAGAAACAAAAATTGTTCCTTGTTCGGTTTCCATTGTTTGCCAATCTTCTAGTAAGATATGATGACATTCGCTATTTTGTGGTAATAAATCGGCTTTTACACCTAAATGTAAACTGAGGAAACTAGGGGACTTTTGATAACGATTTTGCCAGCGTTTTTCTTTGTTGGGTAAATCTTCAGAAGGAAGTAACTTCTCAAAGGTATCCCAACGAGTTGCATTAGAGACAATTTTTTTGGCGAAATATTGTTTTCCGTTCGCTAATTCTACTCCGATCGCTTGTTTATTTTCGGTTAAAATCTGGGTAACTCTGGCTTTATACTGAATTTCTCCCCCTGATTTTTCTAATCCTTCCACTAGCTTTTCAGCAATGTTGCCCACACCCCCTTTCGGGTAGTTAATTCCTCCGTAGTGGCGATCGCTAAATACCATTCCTGCATTGATCATGGGTGTTTCATTGGCGGGGACAACTGACCAACAATAGCACTCCATATCAATAAATTTTAGCAAAAGTGGATCTTTAATGTGTTTTCTGGCAATATCTCCTGCATTTAAAGGAAGATATTTAACTAAACCCAAACAAGCAAACGGATGCTGAAAAAAGACTCTCATTAAATAGCCTAATTCTTCGAGGGAAAGCAATTCCATGGCATTCAAGCAGTTAAATACTTGCCAACATTCATCATAAAAACGGCGAATTCCTATCTTTTCGTGGGGAAATCTTTGGGTTAATTCTTGTAAAAATTGTTCGTATTCTCGATGAACTTTAATCTCTAGATTATTAGGTAAATGGTAATGTATTTGTACAGGATCGGGAATGGTTTCTAAACTCATACTAACCGATGCTAAAGCACGGGTGAGTAAATTGGTTGTTCCCTTTTCGCCAAACCCAAAGATCATAGATGCACCCACATCAAAGCGGTAACCATTTCGTTCAAAATATCCTGCACTTCCTCCGGGGATCAGATAACGTTCTAAGACTAACACCTTAGCCCCTTTTGCAGCGAGTTGGGTAGCGGTTACTAATCCACCGATTCCTGATCCGATAATAATGACATCATAAATGTTGCTGATTTGGTTACTCATGTTTCGTGCTATTAGTGTTAATAAAATATATTATTCACCTAGTTTACCTGATTCTTGCAACCTGAGCAGAAAAATTTTTAGGCTAGGGTATTTTTAACCAAAAAGACTATCAAGCTTTATTACTTAATCAACCTGTTACAATTGCAGGAAAAGATGGGGATGATGCTAGACAGTATTTAGAACAAAAAATTAATAACCGCCTAAAAAATGTACAAAATAACTATTTTTTTGGGGTGAATTCTTGGTATAAAACGAATTTTTGGGATAAGATAGGTTAAAGATTAACGAGGAAAAAATTAAGCTTATGCGGACTTGGTTGGTGACTGTCACGCTTCTCTTTTTACTGGCTCAACTTTATCAATGGCTTAGGGGATTTATGTTACCCTTACCTGCTTATGTTATGGCGGGTGCTTTTTTAGCGATCGCATCTAACTACGAAAAAGGGATGGCTTCTTTTTTCCCAACAGATAGTTCCAATCCAGATAATGATATTATCCGTCAAACTGCTAGTTTAGTGGATGAGCAGGAAGTGTTAACGGATACCATACCAACCTATCCAAAGGAAGAAAATTAAGTTGTTGAGTAAATAAGTATTTATCAAATTGCTTACTGTAAACATGGTAACTTCTAAAGTCAAAAGTCAAACATTTTGTCCTAACTGGGTTTGCTGAGATCCTAACTGTCAAACACCCTAATGCGTAGGGCTATAAAACTTATTTGAAACGACTATATCTTGAGAAATTCTAAAGATGCGTCATCAACGACGATCTTATTTATTTGTTTAGGATAAGATTAAGCATAAATTTTGTCGTTCTTGATTGCACTAATGATAATTTAGCTTCTTATCATGAAATCCTTTAAATTGCCCGATACCTTGGTCATTGCTTCCTGCATCTTACTCTTGGCTATTGTCTTAACATGGGTTATTCCTGCAGGAGAATTTGCCCGCGACACCATCGACGGTAGAAGCGTCGTTATCCCCGGTTCCTATGAAACCGTTGATCCCTCTCCCCAAAGCATTTTAAGCTTCTTTTCTGCTCCCTATTTAGGGTTTAAAGAGTCTGTCGGCGTTATTGCTTTTATTTTCTTTATTGGCGGCGCATTTGGCATGATTAACGCTACGGGGGCAGTGGATGCAGGCCTGCTCAAATTGGTCAATTTTACCCTACAAAACCCTCTTTATAAGTGGTTTGTTATTCCTTTGCTCATTCTTGCCTTTTCCTTCGCTGGTGGTAGTTTTGGCATGAGTGAGGAGGTGTTAGTCTTTGTTTTAATTACCATTCCCCTTGCTAAATCTTTAGGATACGATCGCCTTGTGGGTATTGCGATTCCTCTGGTTGGGGCTGGGGCCGGGTTTGCTGGTGCGTTTTTAAACCCCTTTACCATTGGAGTTGCCCAAGGAATTGCCGAAATTCCCCTTTTTAGCGGCATAACTTACCGCTTAGTGGTGTGGGCTGTCTTTTCTTCCCTTGCAATCGCTTATATTATGTGGTACATCACCCGTTTGGAACAAGATCCAACCCGTAGTCCTTTGTATGATTCTAATGAGGATGAATCAGATACGGAAGTTGAACAACGAGAGATACGTTTGACCTCTAATAGAATTATTATCTTGTTGCTCTTTTTGGGGGCGTTAATTTTGTTGGCTTGGGGAGTCACCCAAAAAGGCTGGTATATTACAGAAATTTCCGCTTTATTCTTTGGTTTAGGGATTATTTCGGCCTTAGTTGGCGGATTATCCCTACAGGCGACCGTAGATGCGTTTGTTGTTGGGGCTAAGGAGATGATGGCAGCCTGTTTAGTGGTAGCGTTTTGTCGAGGGATTTTAGTGATTGCCCAAGATGGCAAAATTATTGATACGATGCTCAATTTTGTGGCAAATTCTCTAGATGGAATGCCGGGATTTATCTGCGCCCAAGCAATGTTTTTATTCCAGTCAGTATTAAATTTCTTTGTTCCTTCTGGTTCGGGACAAGCTGCCTTAACCATGCCTATTATGGCACCTTTAAGTGATTTATTAGGAATTTCTCGTCAAACAGCCGTGTTAGCCTTTCAATTTGGTGACGGCCTCAGTAATATGGTTATTCCTACCAGTGGGGTGACAATGGGGGTCTTAGCGATCGCTCGTATTCCTTATGATATTTGGTTACGTTGGATGCTTCCTTTAATTATTCTGTTTGTTGTCACTGCGATGTTACTTTTAATGGGACCTACGGTATTGTTTGAATGGAATTGATGTCAAGGTGTGAGGTTTAAACCTCTAAAAGCCGACACCCGAAACCCAACACCCGACACCCAAAACCTGATACCCGAAACCCGAAACCCGACACCCAAAACCTGACACCCAAAACCTGATACCCGAAACCCGAAACCTGATACCTGATACCTGAGAATGTCAATTCATAGCTTTAAGGAAAGTTTCCTAAACAGGAAAATTAACCTATTTGCTTCTAAATTTTAGAAAAATTCGCTAAAGTAAGAAGAGGACTCTGTCTATTCTCAGTCATTCACCTATCATATTCCTATGTCATCTTCTTCTATTGCAGTAAGAGAATTACCCCTTTTTCCCCTTCCTGAAGTCGTTTTATTCCCCGGTCGTCCCCTTCCTCTGCATATTTTTGAATTTCGCTATCGGATGATGATCAATACCATCTTAGAAGACGATCAACGGTTTGGGGTATTAATGATTGATCCTAACAATGGAGAAATTGCTCAAGTGGGATGTTGCGCTGAAGTCGTTCGTTATCAACGATTACCTGATGATCGCATGAAATTGTTATCTATTGGACAGCAACGCTTTCGCTTACTGGAAATAGTACGAGAAAAGCCCTATCGGGTTGGGTTGGTAGAATGGTTAGAGGATCAACCCACATCTCAAGACCTAAGACCCCTTGCCAAAGAGGTATCCCAACTTTTAACGGATGTGGTGCATTTATCCGCCAAATTAACCGATCAAAAAATCGACTTACCCGATGATTTACCCGTTTCTCCCTTAGAATTATCCTATTGGGTTGCGGGTAATTTGTATGGTGTTGCAACTGAACAACAAGGGTTATTGCAGATGCAGGATACCGTCGAAAGGTTACAAAGAGAGGTGGAAATTCTTTCTTCTACCCGTAGTCATTTAGCAGCAAGAACCGCTTTAAAAGATGCTTTAAACTAGCTTAAGGTAAAATTTCCCGACCTACCGCATTATAGGTCTTCCAAGCAGTTTGGGAACGGGGATCAGTACAATCTTTGACAATAACCCCTTGTTGAGATGCTTTTTCAAAGGCAATTAAAAGGGGGATTTCGGTTTTGAATAGGGGAAGTTCGGCTTCTTTAAGCCTTTTTCTCGCTTCTCTACCATTTTTAGTGCGACTATCTACCTTAGTTAAGAGAACCTTGTAATTTGCGTTAAGGGGTTGCAATTGTTCGATGGCCTTAAAGGTTGCATCCACATCGAGATGGTTTGGGGTTGTGGGAAGAATGAGAAGATCACTTCCTTCCACTAAGTCTTTAATTTCCTCTGGTTCAGGTCTAGCTCTCGTATCAACGATAATATGGGGATATTTGCGAATTAAGCTCGTTGCACCTGCTTGAGAAGCCACATAAAAGGGTAATTTATCTTCTCTTGACCAAATAATAGCAGAGCGATTGCGGTCAGCATCAATAAGAAGAGTTGGGTCTTTTTGCTGAAAATAGGCTGCTAAATGGACTGATGTGGTGGTTTTTCCCACTCCCCCTTTTAAAGCCATAATGGAAATAATCATAAATGGTTCTTCCTCTACCTAAGTAACTAAATATTGCAGTTTTAGCCCATTTTTCATTTACTAAAGATGTCTGACTCTTTCAGACGACATGACGAAAAATCTGTTCCTCATTTCCTATACTGATGACAAGCAATAGGGCGATCGCATTCAAAAAAGATTAAGATTGAGGCTGCTATTATTATAGTGATCCAGTCATCTGGTTTTATGACATTTGATAATCGTTTACTATGACTCGTCAATTTTTCAACAATAAATCCTATCTTCGCTGGATATTCGCCAGTCTCCTTCCCCTTAGCTTAATTTATCATCAGGTTAACGCTCAAACTGCTCCTAACAATCCCTTAACCGTGCGTTCTGATATTCAAGAGGCGAATTCTGAAACGGGTGTAGTGACGGCAAGAGGAAATGTACAAATTTATTATCCCGCCCGTAATATGCAAGCAACGGCAGCGCAAGCACAGTATTTTAGCAGAGAACGTCGCTTGGTGTTAACCGGTAATGTTTATGTTCTCCAAGATGGAAATAGTATGCGTGCAGAAATTATGACTTACTTAGTGGATGAGGGAAGATTTATTGCTACACCCCAACCTACAGAACAGGTAGAATCAATTTATCTCCTCGAAGATGAAAATGAAGAGTAAGAGCAGGGAATGAACCTTTATTGTCTGAATAATGATTAGGGAAAATTGTTTTTTAGTGTACCTAATCTCAGGCGTAAATCTCTTCTGTTGCATCGATAAGTGCTAACTGTTCATCAAATCGAGCCACCCAACCCGTTTTAGAGAAAAAGCGATGGGTTATAATCTCATGGTTAGGTAAAGTGTGTTCGATCACTGTATGATAAACCCAAGGAATTTTCCAACTATGGCTATGACAATCTAAATAGATTTGTTCCCAAAAGATGAGGATATCTTCAACCCAAATATCTACTTCTTCCTCATCGGTAAAAATACGATGACTAGGAAGGATTTCCTCTTGCTTGATTTGTGCGGTAATGTTTTCCATTTGTTCGTCGGAAAGTTTATAAGGACAAAACGGACGATCAGCAATTAACATGACTGTGGCTCCTTCCAAGCTCTATAGTCATAGAATAGTTTTTTTAGCTAGACTCTAGGGTGATCTCAATCTAGATTTGTCTGTGATTTTTTAAGCCAAGTATTTTTCAAAATGTTAAGGTAAAACGAAATCAGGCTAGTTAACTAGATTAATCCAAGTAGAATTCATTTTTTAGTTTTTATTTTTATGAATTATTGTTTATTTTTAACAAAGTAATGTAACAAACACTCAGGAATTTCAAGAAAGAAAAAGAACATTGAGACTTAGTGAGTAGCAGCAATCAGTAAATTTAGGTAAAATATGAAGCAAACCTTGACCTATCTTTACTTAACCTGTTGTAATGACTGCTGCTGATTTCGACTGGCTTTATCGGGGAACTCATGAAATATTCCCTAATCAACCTAATTCTGACGATCAACGGGAAAATCTAGAACAACTGATTTTAAAGAGCGATCGCCCATTGAGGATTAAACTAGGAATTGATCCCACGGGATCTGATATTCATCTTGGCCATAGTATCCCATTTCGTAAATTGCGGGCGTTTCAGGATGCAGGGCATACAGCAGTGGTTATTATTGGCGATTTTACTGCACAAATTGGCGATCCAACAGGAAAATCTGAGGTAAGAACCCAATTAACCCCTGATAAAGTTAAAGAAAACGCACAGGACTATTTAAACCAATTAAAGCCAATTTTAGACTTTGATACCCCGAATCGCTTGGAAATTCGCTACAATTCTGAGTGGTTACAAGGATTAGATTTAGGCAAAATTTTAAACCTACTTTCAACAATGACAGTAGGGCAAATGTTGGCAAAAGAAGGGTTTTCAGAGCGTTTTAACAAGGAAAATCCCATTTTCCTCCATGAATTTCTCTATCCCTTAATGCAAGGTTATGATTCGGTAGCCGTTGAGGCGGATGTAGAATTAGGAGGAACCGATCAGAAGTTTAATATTGCAGTTGGTAGAGATTTACAGCGTTATTTTGGTAAAAAGCCCCAATTCGGCTTATTATTACCCATTTTATTAGGGACAGACGGAGTGCAAAAAATGTCTAAGTCTTTGAATAATTATGTAGGATTAAAAGAAGATAGTCTTTCTATGTATTCCAAGCTAGAAAAAACCCCTGATGCTCTGTTAAACGATTATTTTGAACTGTTAACTCAAATTCCCTTAGATAAACTCCCTGAAAATCCCAGAGAGGGACAAAAACAGTTAGCTATTGAAGTAGTATCACAATTCCATGGGAAAGAAGCAGCCTTAACTGCTCAAAAAACTGCAACCGAACTGGTTACTAAGCAAAATGTAGCAGCAGCAGCAGATGTTCCCGAATATTCCCTCTCGAATGTGGAATTTCCTGCCAAAATCTTCTACATTTTAGGGTCAAGTGGCTTATGTAGTAGTAGTGGAGAAGGTCGTCGCCAAATTAAAGGGGGTGCGGTAAGATTAGATGGCGATCGCATTACTGATGTGAATTTAACCTTTGACACACCCGATTTATTGAAGGATAAAATCCTACAAGTCGGTAAGAAAAAATTTGTCCGTTTAGTGGATTAATGTTACCCCCTTATAAGGTACTTGAATCGAGACTTTGGGCTACTTCTGGGGTGAGGGGTAAATGCAAGCCACATTCTTGTTTCATACCATGAAAACGGGTATCACGTTCATTGTCGTCCTCTGCGGTTAACGGCCGACTAGAATGCCAGTCTCCCACTGAAACATAACCTAAATCGAAATAAGGATGATAGGGCAAATCATGAGTCGTCAAATATTGATAAATATCACGGGCATTCCAGTCTAAAATCGGATGAATCTTGCAATTATCGCCTTGTAAAGCGACTTTACCCAGTTTTTGACGATGGGCTGTCTGATCTTTCCGTAATCCTGCCAACCATGCTTGAGCATCTAAGTCTTGTAACGCCCGTTGCATGGGTTCAACTTTACGAATGTAGTCATATTGGTTAAGTGCTTCCACATCCTTCTGTAACCAGAGCTTACCATAAATAGCTTCCATACGAGCCGGACTGAGGGGAGATTGATAGACTTTTAGGTTTAAATCGAGGCGTTTACTCAGTTCTTCAGCAAAAATATAGGTTTCTTTGGGTAAATATCCTGTATCAATCCAAATAACAGGAATATCTGGGATAATTTCCGTGACTAAATGCAGCATTACCGCCGACTGAATACCAAAGCTGGTACTCATGACTAATCCTTGTCCAAAGGTGCGGTTTGCCCACTCTACTACTTGATATGGGGAGGCTGGGGCTAATGTTTGGTTAATTTCATTGAGATTAAGGGAAAGATGCCAATTTGCTGAAGAAACCTGATGGGTTGGAGAGGGGGCGATCGCTGTAGCGTTCAGGTTAGACTGAGGCATAGGAAATGTCCTTGCAATTGAAACTGAGTAGTAAAAAGGAACGATCAATTAGACCGTCCTAATTTCGATCATATCGCAAACGTTTGGATTAAATTGATCGGTTGTTACCAAACAATGGATGGTTAATCGCACCTTTGACCTAATGAGTGATAAGTAAAACTTATTAATGGATATTGATAATTAAGGATATGGCTATCAAAATTTTGCTTGAGAACTGAAGTTTAAACTCGTGAACAATAAATTGTCACCTTAGAATTACCAATCATGGTAAAGGGAAAATGGTTATCCATATTAAGATTAACTTGAAACTTATCAAAGTTTTCAGCATTAAACCATTGCAAAGACTGAGCCAGAAAAACATCCTGAAAAGGAGGAAAAATGATAATACTTTTAAATTGTTGACTATCAACAAGGTCAGAAAAAGGTAAGTATCCTTCTGTAAAATAAACATTTGGATCAAGAGTTTTGTAATGCTCTTCTGCATCTTGAACTAAATCAGTATAAAAATCAGTATCTTGACTACCGTACGAAGCTAAATAAATTGATTGTCTTTCAAATTGATAAGCTAGAAATTTTCTTAAGGAGATCCCAAACTCATAAAAAGAGCGAGGATTAATGACGAGTAAAATTGGATCATCTTTTTGAGTGTTTTCAGATACCACTGTTAAAAGCTGATGAACGGCTCTTCTTTCAGATGCGTATTTTTGAAACTGAGGATAATTAAAGGAGAAGAAAGAAAAAGAAATTATCAGGATTAATAAGACTGAAAAAAAACGATTAATTAATGGAGTTATTTGACTGATAAGTTTTAGATTAGTTGCAAGCAAGAAAGCATAACCAATCAAAGCAGGAAGTAAGTATCTTTCGTAAATGTTGGACTTAGAATAAATAAGAAGTTGGGGAATAACGATTAAAGCCCAGAGAACTAAAGCAACACCCAAGTTTTCTAGTAACTTTTTTTTCTGAAAGATAAAGATAGAGCAAAAAATCAAATAGGACATTAAAATTAGAAGAAAAGTCCATTGGGTTTCCTTAGACAATTGATAAAAAGTAGGAAGCAAACGAGATAAATCTAGTCCAAAATTATCAGCATAGCTAATGGCTAATTGACTAGAAAACTTAAGATACTGAATAATTCCCAAACCCGTAATTAGTAAGAAAAATATAATAATAGAAGAAGTAAGATTGCGTTGAATGGCAGCTTTCCAAGTTAGGGAATGATACTGACGACTAAGACTAATTTGAAAAAATATCAAAGCAGGTAAAATTAAGATAAAGTTTTCCTTGCTCAGAATTAATAAAACAACAGATATTATTTGTAAAAAATGAAACAGTAAACCCTTATTAGTCTGATAATATCTAACCTTCAAACAGCTTAGGTAAAAGACTAAGGCTAATAGGAGAACGCTTAAAGTTTCTGGTGTTCCTAGTCGATAATATATAGCAGATTGTCCCCCTAAAACAATCATAAACGTAAAACAAAGTGCAATTAAAGTTTGCCATTTCATCGCTAAACCGACTAAAAACCATAGCCAAGTAGTCATAATAGCAATGAGTAAATTTAAAGCTAACCATAGAAAAGTATTTGTTTGGAATAATTCAATTCTTAATAGTCTAAAAAAAATCCATACAGGTCTAAATCTTATTGCTTGCAATTCGCCTACAGTCCATTGCTTAAAAGCTGTCCAAAAAGGAACTTGACTATTTTGTAACTGATGATGTATGGCTACAATCTCATGATCGTCAATGAGATGAAATCCTTGAAACGATCCGCTAAACCCAAAAACTGAAACCCAAAAAATAGTAATTGTTAGTAAAATACCTAAGCCAAAAATCGTTTTTTTGTAACCCATATTTGATATAGTCATTTTCAATAAGTTTGAGACATACAAAGGTGTGACTTAATTGCCTAATATCATAACATGGAAGGGGTGAGTCCAAACCCCACCCCACTTACGTCTTATTTCTTATAATAATAAAAGGTTAAAATGATTCAACCTCCATCCAATCTTTTATGCTTTAGCGAGTAACTTCTCCTCGATAAAATCGTAACCTGTCTCTTCTAATTGGAGGGCTAATTCTTTTCCGCCACTGGTAACAATTTGACCATCATACATCACATGAATATGATGAGGTTCTATATAATTTAATAACCGTTGATAATGAGTAATTAATAAGAAAGCATTATCAGAATTAGCTAATTGGTTGACTCCATTGGCAACAATTTTAAGGGCATCAATATCTAACCCTGAATCAATTTCATCTAAAATGCCTAATGTGGGTTCTAATAAAGCCATTTGTAGAATTTCATTGCGTTTTTTCTCCCCACCCGAAAAGCCTTCATTTAAGCTTCTTTCCAAAAAGCTAGAATCCATTTTCACCACTTCTAACTTTTCTTCTACTAAATCTTCAAAGTCAAAAGTATCCATTTCTTCTAAGCCTAAATATTTGCGACGGGCATTATAGGCAACCCTTAAAAAGTCCAAATTACTAACGCCGGGAATTTCCAAGGGATATTGAAAGGCTAAAAAGATCCCCATTAAGGAACGTTCATCGGGATCTTTTTCTAATATGTTTTCTCCTTTGTATAAGATTTCTCCGCCAGTTACTTCATAAGATGGATGTCCAGCAATAATTTTAGATAGGGTACTTTTTCCTGACCCATTTCTGCCCATAATTGCATGGATTTCTCCTGCTTTAATTTCAAGGTTAACTCCTTTTAAAATGGGTTGTCCGTCAACATTAGCGGTTAAGTTTTTAATAGATAAGATAGTTTCAGTCATTGTTAATGTTAGAGTTGAGAGGTGAGATTGTAAATTGTAGGGGTGGAAAATGATAACAGGCAAGATGCCTGTATCACAAAGAATAGATAGCTAATAACAGTTAACTACTTACTGTTAACTGTTATCCTACCGTTCCTTCGAGTTTCAAGCTTAATAACTTGTCAGCTTCAGCCGCAAATTCCATGGGAAGTTCATTTAAAACATCTTGACAAAAACCACTAACCAGCATTGAAATAGCGTCTTCCTCAGAAATCCCTCGTTGGGCAAAGTAAAAGAGTTGGTCTTCACCAATTTTAGAGGTAGAAGCTTCGTGTTCTACTTTTGCGCTGTTATTATCTACCTGAATATAGGGAAAGGTATTAGCTTCGGCGTTATCCCCAATTAGCATAGAATCACATTGAGAATAATTTCTTGCCCCTTTTGCTTTGGGTCCCATTTTTACCAAGCCTCGATAGCTATTTTGGGACTTGCCAGCAGAAATTCCTTTAGAAATAATCGTACTTCGGGTATTTTTGCCAATGTGAATCATTTTTGTTCCCGTATCAGCTTGCTGCATATTATTGGTTAATGCAATGGAATAAAATTCTCCAACAGAATTATCGCCGACTAAGACACAACTAGGATACTTCCATGTGATGGCTGAACCCGTTTCCACCTGTGTCCATGAAATTTTAGAATTTACGCCCTTACAAAGTCCCCGTTTGGTCACAAAGTTGTAAATTCCGCCCTTTCCGTTTTCATCCCCCGCAAACCAGTTTTGTACCGTGGAATACTTAATATCTGCATTGTCTAACGCCACTAATTCTACCACAGCCGCATGAAGCTGATTACTATCATACATGGGCGCAGTACACCCTTCTAGATAACTAACAGATGCCCCTTCTTCTGCCACAATTAAGGTACGTTCAAATTGCCCAGTATCACCGTTATTGATACGGAAGTAAGTGGAAAGTTCCATGGGGCATTTTACCCCTTTAGGGATAAAAACAAAAGACCCATCGCTAAAAACGGCTGAATTTAAGGCAGCGAAGTAGTTATCCGCAACGGGAACAACGCTACCTAAATATTTTTTCACTAAGTCAGTATGTTCTTGCAGGGCTTCAGAAATAGAACAGAAAATAACCCCTTCTTCTGCTAATTGTTCTTTAAAAGTTGTGGCAACGGAAACACTGTCAAAAATAGCATCTACTGCCACATTACTCAGTCTTTTTTGCTCAGATAAAGGAATCCCCAGTTTTTCAAAGGTTTCTAGTAATGCGGGGTCAACGTCATCGAGACTATTTAATTTTTCTGATGTTTTCTTGGGGGCAGAATAATAAATGATATCCTGATAATTAATGGGAGGATAGGTGACATGGGGCCAAGTCGGTTCTGTCATCTGTAACCATTGACGATAAGCTTTGAGGCGAAATTCCAGCATAAAGTCAGGTTCATTTTTCTTAGCGGAAATGAGACGAATAACATCCTCACTCAGTCCACGGGGAATAGTGTCCGCTTCAATATCGGTCACAAAGCCGTATTTGTAAGGCTGGTTAACTAGGGTTTTGACAGAGGTAGCACTCATGTGAATTAGGTTCTCAGGGTGAATAAGTCGGTCTAAAAGAGTAAGTTCTCAAGGATAATGGCACGTTACAGATTGTCCATGATTCAAACAAACCGTTGGTTGCTTAATTCCATCCTACAATAGTTTAACAACATTGGTGTTGTTAAAGTTACCAAGGGTGAAAATAAAGCGTTTATGCAGTCAAAATAGGGACTTTTATCTTAAAATTGGTCAAAAAAAATTGTTAAAGAATTTAAAGAAGAAAAAGATAAGTTTATCTCATGTTTATTTGATTTTATGACGTTTTTAAATATATAGAAGAGGGAAAATGAGACTTTGAGGGATTTTCAAAGGGTTTATAATAGTTATCTCTCAAGCCATTATCATCCGATTGAGGGTTATAGTCGGGGAAGATTTCTTTTAAATACTCAGGATTTTCGTAATGTAACTGACTCAGGGAAAAAAGAATTTTTATGTGATCATTATTAATTAAAAAAGCGTGAAGTAAGGCAGTTTCCATCCAAGGGAAAAAAGTTTGTAAACTATTGCGTGGATAATCATAGGGTAAGAAAATATCATGAAAATGAATAATTACCCCCTTTTGTAAACGGGGTAACACTTCTAGAATGAGAAAATTAACATCTCCGCCTGTTTTAACTGTATGAGAAGAATCAATGAATAATAAATCATTTTCTTGGAGAGAACTAAAGAAATCAAATTCTAAGGTTTGTACAGATTTATTAATTAATTGAAGTTCAGATAGTTGTTGCAGTTGCAAACTAGGATAGGGATCAATACAAATTAAATGAAAAGGAATCTGATCTTGTTTTTTATTCGTTTGCAGTGCATTTAAGATACAGAAGGTAGAAATTCCACTGCCCACTTCTATTACCCTTTGAGGTTTAAAATGACGAATGACACCTCGTAATGCCTGCGCTTCAATATAACCATATCCTTGACCAAACCCTTGTTGGACAGCTTGGTTGTAAACTGCATTTCCCTTATATTCCCCTTGATAGGGTAAACAAATCTGAGATAGCTGGGGTATTTGTTGGGTTAACTCGGCACTTACTCCCATTAATTTCGATTTTTTAGCCCAACTTTCCTTGGTTTTCTCCAATTCCCTAATATTAGGAATAGGGGAATAATAATGAACAGGAATGATATGTACCCCAAACCGTAAACCTAAACGATAAAAAGCTAACCAAAGACGCTTGAAAAGATTAGACATCACAAAAATTAGACAATATAGGGTAGATAATTTCTACCCTACGACTTTTCTACATCTTTTTCTAATTAAGCATAAGCCGCCACTGATACTTTAGCAGCCGTTTGTTGAGCGATCGCAATCAGGGCTTTAGCGGATGCAGACTCTGGGGCTGCAATGACGATGGGAATTCCGTTATCTCCCCCTTCTCTGAGGGCAATTTCAAGGGGGACACAACCAATGAGGGGAACATTTAACTCTTTAGCAGCTTTTTCACCGCCACCAGACCCAAATAAATCGTATTGACGGTCTGGTAAATCAGGTGGGATAAAATAGCTCATATTTTCTACTAAGCCTAACACCTTAACCCCTAATTGTTGAAACATTTTCAGCCCCCGACGAGCATCCAACAAAGAAACGGTTTGTGGGGTCGTTACAATAACTGAACCAGCAATCGGGACAGCTTGAGCGAGAGTTAACTGAGCATCTCCCGTTCCGGGGGGCATATCCACGACTAAATAGTCTAATTCACCCCAATTTACCTGATAGAGAAACTGACGAATAATGCCATTTAACATGGGACCACGCCACATCACTGGTTGGTCAGTATCGATTAAAAAGCCCATTGAGACCATTTTCAGCCCATAATTAAACGCAGGTTCTAAAATTTCTCCATTACTGTCTTTTGTTGCTGTCACCGCTACATCAGATAACCCCAACATGGTAGGTGCATTGGGACCATAGATATCTGCGTCTAAAAGACCTACTTTTGCCCCCAATTTAGCCAAGGCAACGGCCATATTAACTGCAACGGTACTTTTTCCTACGCCACCCTTTCCACTGGTGACAGCGATAATATTTTTAATCCCCGGAACGCCTTCTTTATCGGGTAAGGGTTTTTGTTGGGGCGTTTCGGCGGTCACTTCGACTTCGACTTCTTCAATATTAGGTAACTGTTTAACCGCTTTTTCGCAATCTTCAACGATAAATTCCCGTAAAGGACAGGCAGGTGTGGTTAAAACCAAGGTAAAACTCACTTTTTTCCCTTCAATCGCCACATTACGAATCATGTTTAATTCAACTAAGCTTTTCTGTAACTCAGGATCTTGTACAGGTCGCAAAACATCGAGTACGGTTTGAACATCTGTCATGGGTTCTCTCTCTCCTTTAACGGTATTAATTGCCGAGTGTGGATCAGTTAAGTACAATTATCCATTATCCCGTAAGGTGAGAGGGTTGATCAAACACAATTGACGTGGGTAATTATTGTGATAAAGTATGAGACTTCCAAAATAATAACGGATAATAGACAAGGACATCTCTTTACAAGAGAGATAATTAAGTGAAAGTCAGTACTTTTCTATTTTATCCTTAAAAATAGAGATTTTAGACCTGAATTCATTAATTATTAATTGTCAATTGTCTATTATCCATGGATCGGTTTTGTTGTCTGAATAATTAAGAAGAATAAGCACTGATATGAGAAACTAGCATGGAGTCTTCATATTGTTTGTGGCTGATCCATCCCTTTCCTTTACAAAGGTGACATTCCACCATATTCACCTCACTATCAAAGGAAAGCTTTCCCATTCCTTCACAATAAGGGCAAAGTAATTGCTCTGTTCTGACATAATCTTTTAGGAAATTTTCGTCGGTAATGTAATTAAAATCGTCGTACATCTTTTTACCTCATTAAGTGAAAATAAATGGGCTGGTTTGCTAATAAAAAACGGCTAATATTCCCTGATCAGCCCCTCACATCGATTAAGTTGATTCCGTCTAAAAGGTGTCTATAAAGTTCGTCTGAGGAAGACTAATCTTACCTACCTTTGGTGAGTTACGGCGAATTATCTTATCTAGCAGTAAGATAGACAATTCCTATCTACCGAATCCCCCTTACAAAACGGCTTAATGTTCTATTTATAGATACCCTCTAATGCGGTTCTTTAAACTTTTTACCTATTAAATCCAGTTTAAAATGGATTGGGGATCAAGACTGGGAAACTTGATAAAACTTTATATTGAAACCCTGTTACTCCCTCACAAGTAATAGTTATTCTGATATACTTAAGAATTTTTTCTGATGGTTAACTCGTCATATAAAAGATAAACCGTAGGGGATTTAAACATAACAATACTTAACAATTCTCAAGGAATAATTAGACCACTAATGCCTCGATTTTCAAACCCTCTTAAAGCCATTTCTGCATTTTCACGGGTGCTAAAACGGCCAATTTGCCACAGCGATCGCCCCTGATAAGTGGTCGGAAACGCGTCAGGATATAACCCTTTAACTTGCGCTTGTTGCTGGGAATTCATTGCACTGACTAGGACTCGATATCCCTCACTGATACGTCCTCCTTGTTGTGGTGAGGAATTTGGTGGGGGAACAACAGAACTTCGACTAACCTGAGAGGGAACGGGAAGGGGAGGTAAATCAGAAAACTCAGAAGAGGTAGAAGGGGAAACCGAAGATTTCGGAGAAGGTGGCGGCGGTAAAGCGGAGTTAGAAGAGGGATTTGGGGAAGAAAAGTTAATAGGTGGTGTTGTCGGGGCTTCTTGCTGCTTTTCTCTTGGCAAATTATTATTATCTTCTCTAAAAGGGCGAGGCGATACCCTAGTATTTCTTGAAGAACGCCCAGAGGTAAAGGTTAACTCGCGAACGGGTTTTTCTGAGGAATTGGGTGTTTCAGTCGCCACACCTTCCTCATTGGTCTCAGGTGGGCGAATAGCAGAACTATCCCCTGTTAAATAGACATGACCTAAAATTTTTCCTCGATAAGACCGTTTGGTAAATCGCCATCCCGGATCAAGCTGAATTTTGAGGAGTCCTTGTCCGATTCCTTCGGTTCTACCGATGACAACTTCTGGCTGACGGTAATCGCTGCGGTGGGCTGCAACAAGGACTAATTCGCCGTTACGTTCCACCACTCGTAGTAAATAATTTAATCCATAGTCTTTTTCGTCAATTCGCACTGAATAACCATTACTATCGGTACTGCGCTCACAACTCCCTGTAAAATCGAAGTTAAGCAGTAAGGGATCGACAAAAACAGGACTTGTTCCTTGTTCTCGCCAACACTGTCGCCGACTAGGAACTTGTTGCAGTATCAAAAGATCGTATTTATTATCCCCATAGGGACGAGCGATCGCTATAAAATCTTCTTGATTAACTTCTTGATGCTGAAATGTTCCTGCTGTCGCCTGATTAGGGATGAAGAGAATCTCAGGTAAAAATAAGATGGCTAACCAAATGGGAATAGGGGTAAGCTTCATAGGACAGATTACCAAATAGTGAAGTGGAATTTGTGTAAGGATCTTTACTATCAGCAGAGACGCAACCATTACTCATCAAGTTGCCTATTTTTAGAAAATTATTCAATAATAGATGATATAGTGAACCTTAATAAATTTTAATAAAAAGTCAGATAAGCTTCTATGAAATTAATTTTTTTGGGGTCAGGTTCTGCTTTTACGGTGGGAGGAAACAATTATCACTCTAATCTCTTATTAGTGACTGATGATCAGCAAAAACTGCTCATTGATTGTGGCTCAGATATCCGTTTCTCCCTCTTTGAACAAGGGTTTTCCCATCAAGACATTACCGATATTTATATCAGTCATCTTCACTCTGATCATGTAGGCGGTCTAGAATATCTTGGAATCAGTCGTTATTTTATGCCCCAACCTTCTAAACCGAGCCTTTATTTGAACGAAGACCTTGCTAGTATTATTTGGCAACGGACGCTATCAGGAGGAATGGCAGCCGTCCAAGGGAATGTTCTCACGTTAGACGATTATTTTCAAGTTCATCCTTTAGAAAAAAATGGTTATTTTATTTGGCAACAAATTCAGTTTAATTTAATTCAAGTTAAACATATTGATACAGGAGCTTATTGGATGCCAACCTATGGCTTATTTTTTACGATTAATCAAACGAAAATATTGTTTACATCTGATACTCAATTTGACTTATATACCCTCAAAGATTATTATGAACAAGCAGATATTATTTTCCAAGATTGTGAAATTTCTTCCTATCCAACTACCGTTCATGCCCACTATAACGAACTCATAACATTACCCCTTTCTATTAAACAAAAAATGTGGTTATATGGCTATCAACCCCAAAAGTTAATGAATGCGATCGCCGATGGGTTTCGAGGATTTATTAAAAAAGGTCAAGTGTTTGAATTTTAAGGATATACGCAAATGTCTCAACCCCAAACTCACCTTTGTCCCGTCAGTTCCTATGATGAATGGGGATTACTAGAAGAAGTAATTGTTGGTCACTTAGAAGGCGCAATTATTCCCCCTTATCATGTGACAGTGACTTATAATATTCCCCCCAACACGGCTCGTTTATATCGCCTATTTGCTGGTCGTCGTTATCCTAAATTTTTATTGAAAAAAGCACAACAAGAACTAGATGAGTTTATTCATATTTTACAAGCAGAAGGCGTTAAGGTAAAACGACCTAATATTATTAAGGGAACTCGTTCTTATAAAACCCTCTTTTGGCAATCGAAAGGTTTTTGTACTGCCTGTCCTAGAGATGGATTTTTAATTATTGGGAATGAAATAATTGAAGCCCCCATGGCTTGGCGATGTCGTTATTTTGAAGGTGTAGCTTATCGTTCCTTATTTAAAGAATACTTTAACCAAGGGGCAAAGTGGACGGCTGCGCCGAAACCAGAATTAAGAAATGATTTATATGATTATCAATTTCGGCCGGGGAAACAAGGAGAATCGATTCGCTATGTAATCAATGAATTTGAACCAGTATTTGATGCAGCAGATTTTGTTCGTTGTGGACAAGATTTATTCGTGACTCAAAGTAATGTCACCAACCAAGCAGGAATTAATTGGTTAAGACGACATTTAAGTGAACAATACACCATCCATGAAATTGAAAGTACTTGTCCCACTCCCATGCACATTGACTCAACTTTTATGCCATTAGCACCGGGGAAAGTGTTAATTAATCCAGACTATATCAATGTTGATAAATTACCCAAAATCTTACAAGATTGGGATGTCTTAGTTCCCCCTGAACCTGATCTCATTAAGGGTGTTCCTTCTATGTGTAGTAAATGGATTAGCTTAAATGTTTTAATGTTAGATGAAAGCCGAGTGATTGTAGAAAAAAATCAAAAGTCTTTGATCAAAGCTTTTAAGGATTGGGGGTTTGAGCCAATTCCTTGTCCCTTTATAAACTTTGCTCCTTTTGGGGGATCTTTTCACTGTGCAACCCTTGATATTCGTCGTCAAGGAACATTAAAGTCCTATTTCTAAGTAATTAACTATTAGGTATCAGGTGTCAGAAATGATCAATTAAAGATGTTTTAGTAATTAACAGGTGAAACAGGACAAATGTTAAATAAATTAATCCAAAAACTTGACAGTTTAAAGATAATGATGACCCGAAACCCAAAACCCGAAACCTGAAACCTTGTTCTGATTGATCAAGATCACATCTTTTCTTTGATGATAATCATTGTTCTACCTTGGTTATTCCCCTAAAGTAAATAGGTGTAGGGTATCACACGTCCAGCCAAGACCATGTTTATTCTAAATCGCCAACAAGTCAAATTCTGTCAAGTGGTGTCTTCAGATGCTAAAGCGCAACAGGTTAGTGCGGCGATCGCATTTAACGGTTCATTCTTTACCAAAGGAGAAACCTTCCTCAATAGCGAAAAAATAAAAGCCTGCAAACGAGTTCAAGAATTGCTTGAAGCTCCCCAACAGTTGGTTATTTTACTCGAAGACACCGCAGAACTGGCTTTATATCATCTTAATGCCGAAGTTCGCCCCGCTGAAGTCCCAGAAATCCTCGAACAAGAAGTTTCTACCCATTCAATCCCTTCACCATCCCAATCATCCACCGGGGTGTTTGACAAACTCTGTCGTACCCTTAATCAACGGATTCATATCGGTCTTTGATTTAGACCTAACATTTAATTGACAAGTTTTTCTATGTCATGGTAGCCTAAGCCCATATTTATGTCATGATGGCGTAAATTCATCATTATATATATTGAATAGGTTATTTATGACGACTCCCATTTTATCCATTGTTATTCCTACAAGAGAGGGACTCTCAGAACATTGGTTTACAGAACTTTTTAAAGTAGAAGGAAATGTAGAATTTATCCTTGTTCATCCTCCCGGAAGTCAGAAATATTCCTACACAGATCCTCGTTTACAACAAATTATTAGCCCTTTTCGTGGGGAAGTCATGCAGCGAATGACTGCACTCATGACTGCCTCTGGGGACTATGTTTTATCAATGAACTGTGATGAATATCTACACCCAAATGTACTAGATATTACGACTCAATATTTCCAGCGTTTTCCTGAAAGCTGGGTTATGCGTTTAAGCAAAAGTTTTTTTCCTTATGGTCAATTGGAAGGTAAAACCTATGATTGGAAGCGTCTTCCCCCTATTAATTCTCTAAAAGAATACTCTCTTCAAGAAACAAGAGAAAAAAGAAAAATAGGAGAATTGTCTGATAACGAATCGGAGAACTCTTATTTATTAAAAATTCCGATTGCTCCCCTTGAAAATAAATTTTCATTTCAATCGTTTCTGCGCAAACGAAAAGACAGGAATGGTTGTCATGGGGAAAACTTTGACAAAAAGGTATGGAAAACCAGTTTAGTTAGAGAAACACTTGTTGACTTAACTCAATCTATGATGCTATTTGGCCCAATTAAATATGTCCCTTTTTGGTGTTTAGATCGATTGTTAGGATTGTATTTACAGGCTAAGTTTTTTGAAAAAGATCGGTTTATTGGTCATAATTTACCACAGCCTGAGCTATTACGAATTGAAGATAATCCGCCTAAATATTCTCGAAGTTATCGCTGGTATCAGTTAGCTGAAATCTTATTGGTGAAACAGTTTCCTCAGTATGGTTATTTATGGAATTTGGCGATAGATGATATATTCACCATGATATCTTGGCTTGTTAAACTTGCCATTCCCCAACTCGATATGGCGCAAAAGAAGGAAAAGATTCAAGCAAATTAAGCAAAAGGGGCCCATGGATTAGATCAAAGAGGGTTTGTTTCCTAAGCTTTGATCATTTTCCCCGACTCGCCATAGTTTTTCTAAGCCAGAAGCAGTTAAGGTTAAATATAAAACATCTCCTTGGCCAAGAGAGGTTTGGAGCAGTTGCCAACTATGCACCGTATAGCCGTTTCTTTCTAGATATAAGGGGACAAAATCGGCTTCTTGGGCTGCATCTTGTACTGTTTTACCAAAGAAGGGATGTTTAGGGGTAATTAACGTTGCTAGGGCAATCCATAATAAGTCATCCGTCATGCCATTGCCCAAAATTCTCCCCCCTAAAGCGGCGGCTGCAAAGGAAGGGGTAGCTAATTCTGTGGCGCAAAGTACGGTATCAAAATCAAAGACTTCTTGTATTGATTGTCCCATTTGGGAATCTTGCGATCGCAAAATCACGGGTAAACGGGGGGCGATCGCCTTAGCGGTTAAACCAATTTCCACATTAACCATATCATTGCTGGTCACAACGACAATGGCGGCAGCTTGCTGAAGATTGGCGGCCTTGAGGGTAGCGGCCAAACTCCCATCTTCGACAATGGCGGGAATTCCTAGGGATCGTGCGGTGTGTAAAAAACGATTTTGGTGATCGGCTTCAATGACGACGACTTCATGGCCATGATTGTGGAGAAGACGGGCGATTTCCATACCAATACTGCCTAAACCACAGATAATGTAATGATGACGGGTGGGAACTTTCGCTGCGTCGAGAAATTGCTTAAAACGACTACCTAAAATGAAGTCATTTAACAGAGCATAGCAAATTCCAATCACCCCTGCCCCTAAAATCATCATGATGGCGGTAAAGATTTTAATCCCATCGGGGGCGGCTTCGGCTACTTCTTCTTTGCCTCCTGCCCCTGTAATCATACCGACGGAGAAATAGAGGGCATCTACCAACGAGATTTGATAGTTGACTAAAACGTAGGTAAAAGTAGCGCAGAAGATTAAAATGAGTAAGAGTAGGGAAACAAGAGCAACGGGACGGGCATAATGATGATATCGCCGTAAATTGGTAATTGCTTTTGAGAATTTATTCCACAGCGATCGACGACGGCTACGAATCATGGGTTTAATGCCAACAATGAGATGATCCCCTTGTTGTAATTCTTTTCCCTGACGCACTGCGGAGACTAAATCCATTTCTCCCTGTGCAGGAAGGTAATAAATTAACATTCTGCTGGAACTTTCCCACAAATCACTGAGTTTGAGTCTAAACCAAGGGTGATCTTCGGTAATAATAATATCTTGTAGTGGCCATGTTTGGTTAAATAAATTCAGTTGCCCAATGGCTTGACTCCCCATGGCTGCAAAGGCAAAAATAGGGGCAGCTAGGGTAGAGACGCTCATGCTAACATGGTCAGTTAGGGTGTAATCCAGCCGTTGGCCAAGGCTAGGGTTGAGCAAACGGTTAATAATGCGAATTTTGGGGTTTAGGATTTTTGCTTGGGTTAAAACCGCTAAATTTATGGCATCATCTTTGTTGGCAAGCACAAGGGTTTGAGCGAATTGTACTCCTGCTTGATGGAGAATAGCGGGCGATCGCAGATTTCCTACTTTGATGGAGTCGTTATATTCGCTGTTTAAGGGGCGATCGCTAATTCCGATTACTTTTGCCCCTTGCTGTTTCAACAGACAAAAAATCTTATATCCTGTATTTCCTAAACCGCAAACAATAATAGAAGGTGTGTTTGTCATTACTTTAGTTAAATCTTAAAAAAAATTGAATTTCTTGGTTCTTTGTTTTATTATCTATCCCTTGAGCTTGGTTAAACTGTATCATTCATCACGCTAGTGAACAGTTACCAGTGATTAGTATCACAGGTTAGAATTATTCTTAGGTCATTCTGTCTAATTCAAGTAAGCGAGATAGCCTAAAAGGTTTTTATAATTTATTCAAAAGGATTAATAGGAGGCTCAATTGTATTATGGTTAATAAGGTACAAGTTAATTTAGATTCTATTTATTTAACTAATGACCAATTTTATCAAATTTGTCAAAATAATCGAGATTTACGCTTTGAAAGAAATACTAAAGGAGATTTAATTATTATGCCACCTACAGGGGGAGAAACCAGTCGGAAAAATAGTGAGATAACTTACAAACTTTACCCATGGAATCATCAATCTAAATTAGGCATTACTTTTGACTCTTCTGGTGGTTTTACCTTACCCAATGGTGCAAATCGTTCTCCTGATGCGTCTTGGATATCCTTAGAGAAATGGGAGAATTTAACACCTCAACAACGGGAAAAGTTCTTACCCTTATGTCCTGATTTTGTTATTGAATTACGTTCTCCGAGTGATAATTTAAAACCGTTGCAAAAGAAAATGCAAGAGTATTTAGAAAACGGAACAAAGTTAGGCTGGTTAATTAATCGGAAAACTCAACAAGTAGAGATTTATCGACAAGGAAAAGAGGTGGAAATTTTAGATCACCCTCCAACTTTATCGGGAGAGAATATCTTACCTGATTTGGTGTTAGAGTTAGAGTCTATTTGGTAAAATTTAGTTATAGGAGGATTTTCTAAATGTTTATTCATAGATTGGGACTAAAGAATTTTAAATGCTTTAAGGAGGTTGAGGTTTCTTTTGGTAAAATCACTTTATTAACAGGAGAAAATAGTAGTGGAAAGAGTTCTTTAATCTATGGATTATTAGCTCCTTTTCAATCTGAAGGGTTTCCTCTGTATCTATTTCCTAATGGGAAGTATGTCAATATGGGAGATTTTGAGGAAATGTCTTTTAAGAATAAAAAAGATAATATTATAGAGATTAATATCGATTTTGCACAAAATAATATCAGTAACAATTACAGATATGAGCTTTCTACGCAATGGATATTAGATAAAATTAACCATCTTCCAACACTCTATTACTTATCTTTTTTAGATGAAGATGAAAAACTTGAAATAAATTTTGATCGTAATAGCTATATATGTAATGTTTATAGATATGATGATTCGGATTTTGATAGAACTTCAGTTTCTTTAGTTAAAGATATAAGGATTAACAGTTTAGATGATATCGATCCTAAGTTTGTTCATGAAACACAAGAAATCAAGAAAATTAGTTATTTTCCTGCAATTTTTAAAGAAGTTTACGATAACTTAGAGTTTACTGCGGATTTAAACTTTATTGGTTCTTACCGATTATATCCAGAACGTACTTATTACCAAAAGCCAAAAGCAAGTCGTCAAGTTTCTCAGTCTGGTGAAGGGTTTATTGATCAAATTTTAGAATGGGAAGAAAAAGGATACGAAGAATTTGATGAGTTAATTAGCTCTTTAAAAGACTTAAAATTATTATATGACATCAAACCTGATAAGCTAAGAGGCGGTCGATTTGATTTAAGAGTCAAAGTCAAAGAAAATAGTAACTGGGCTTCCCTTGCTGATGTTGGATTTGGGGTTAGTCAACTCTTACCTATTCTTGTTGCTGATTTACAATTATTCGATGATCCTACCCTGATTATAGCGCAACCAGAAATCCATTTACATCCTAGTATTCAAGCAGAATTAGGAACTTACTTTGTTAACCAAGTAAACAAATTAAATAAACAATATATTGTCGAAACCCATAGTGAATATCTGATTAATCGCCTAAGATTATGTATCGTTTATCCAAAGCAAACAAAAAAGACTCGCAATAAATCGGATGATTTTGTCGAATGAGTTTAACAAACTTAAAGCTTGCCCCGTTGGTAATTAACCCTAAAATTGGTTTATCAGGATAGGGAGTTCCTAACATATATCCTAAGAGTTGAGGGAGTCCTTTTTCAATGGAATAAGCTAATCCTTTCGCTTCTACCACTAACAGCCAAAAATCAGGTTGAAACACCAATAAATCAAGTCTTCCACGAATAGAAATATCCTCCTCTTCAGAGACTTCAATACTCTTTTCTGCAACAAGATTAAAGGGAGGGCGAAAAAAACCCGCCATTTTTAACAAAGGAGATAAAACCACCATTTTCACAATGGGTTCGAGTATGCCATATTCGAGTAAATGACGAAACTCGATTTTTACTTCATCTAGATTTAACTGTTCTTGTTGGGTTAATTCAGGTAAATGCTCACGCCATTCCGTAAATAAATCAGGATCGCTACTATATTCTAAGCCAAAGCCCGATTTAAGATCATGGAGTTGTAATTGTTCAGCAGGAATTGATTGTACCATCTCGAATTTCTCTCTTTTTCATAAATCACCCAAAAATTTGGGTCTAAAGCCTCCTCTTTTAAGAGGATAAAAGAAGAAGATGACTTATTTCAAGCCTCTAGCTTAAGCAAGAGGTACTGATCACTGATCACTGAAATAACCTACTTGAACATTATGCTCACTCTTTGCGTCTATGGTGCTTAAATAATAAACAACCAAACTCACTTTATACTTAAATTTAATCGTTTAATAATTGTGCTACAAGACAAATCTACAATTCTAGTAACAGGTGGTGCAGGTTACATCGGCTCTCATGCCGTCCAAACTCTGCAAAAAAGTGGCTATAATGTCATTATTCTCGATAATTTAGTCTATGGACACCAAGATATCGTCGATAATGCCCTGAAAGTTCCCCTTATTGTTGGTGATATTAACGATCGCTTTCTCCTTGATGAGATTTTTTCCACCTATGATATTACAGCAGTCATGCACTTTTCTGCCTATATTTTCGTTGGTGAATCTGTCAGTGATCCAGCTAAATACTATCGTAATAACGTGGTGGGTACGTTAACCCTTTTAGAAGCAATGGTGGCCGCTTCTATCAAAAATTTTGTCTTTTCATCCACCTGTGCTACCTACGGACTTCCTCAAACCATTCCCCTCACTGAAAATCATCCCCAAAACCCAATTAATCCCTATGGTTGGACGAAATTAATGGTAGAACAGATACTTAAGGACTTCCATCGGGCTTATGGTTTAAAATCAGTTATATTTCGCTATTTCAACGCTTCAGGTGCATCTCCAGAGGGAGACTTAGGAGAAGATCACAATCCCGAAACCCATTTAATTCCTTTAGTGTTGCAAACTGCCCTAGGACTTCGGGATGCAATTTCTATTTTTGGAACAGACTATGATACACCTGATGGAACTTGTGTGCGAGACTATATTCATGTGGTGGACTTAGCACAGGCTCATATTTTAGGCTTAGAATATCTTTTAAACGGAGGGGAGAGTGAGAGCTTTAATTTGGGTAACGGTAACGGATTTTCCGTCAAAGAAGTCATTGAAACGGCAACACAGGTAACAAACAAAGAAATTAAGGTGGAAATAGGCGATCGCCGTGCAGGAGATCCCCCTTATCTAGTGGGAAGTAGCGAAAAAGCGCAAAAAATCCTAGGTTGGAAACCTCAATATAGCGATCTCAAGGATACAATTGCTCATGCTTGGCAATGGCATCAAAAACGGCACAGTGGTTAAACCAATAGGATTCTCTTAACATAACATGGTAGGCATTTCCTTTAGCAGCAAAGAATATTGAGGAATTTCTTTTATCCATTGCAGTTTCTTCTCTTCTCGATTAATTTCATAGGGAGGATGGTCGGGAAATAGCAAAATACGAGGTTGAAAGGTCTTTTTTTCCTCTAATGTCATACTGCAATAGGCAATGATAATAACTCGATGGCCCACCTCAAAATGATGGGCGGCCGCACCATTCAAACAGATAACTCCCGATCCCCGTTTTCCAGCGATCGCATAAGTAGTTATACGCAACCCATTATCTATATTTAAGACATCAACCGCTTGATCTTCATAGAGTCTCGCAGCCTCCATCCAGCCTTGATCAATGGTGATACTGCCCATATAATCAAGCCTTGACTCAGTACAGATAGCATTATGGAGTTTACAATAAAGCGTTGTGATATTCATCGAAAATTTTGGGTCTAAAACCCCGTCCTAAAAGGGCGGCTTTACTATTCTGACAAAAAAAATGCGAGGATGCAAAATAAGTCGTGGAAAAAACCTATTCTTACCGATTTTACCGAAATTGCATGCAAAAACCCGTTGATAAAAATTTAGCATCCCATAATTAAGCCATAAATTTAACGTCTCTTTCCCCCTGTGCCACAATCGGCTATCCTTGCTACAAGACAGTTAAGCTAATCTTAAACTTCCTACAAACAGGAACAGTTGTGCAGATTAGTGCAGTCTATCCCATTAATACTGCCTATTTTGGCAATGGTTTATGGAAAAATTGCAAAATGCCTTTACCCTGTTCCTTAGTCTCTTGGTTGAAGCAATCCCTTTTTTGTTATTAGGTGTTATTTTATCGAGTGCTTTACTGATTTTCATCGATGAGCGCAAATTAATTGCTAGTTTACCCCGTCATCCCCTTTTAGGGGCATTTACAGGGAGTTGTATTGGTTTTCTATTCCCTGTCTGTGAATGCGGTAATGTACCTGTCGCTCGTCGCCTACTATTACAAGGTCTTCCCACATCGGTGTCAATTGGTTTTTTGTTAGCTGCACCGACGGTTAATCCTATTGTAATATGGTCAACTTGGGTCGCTTTTCGAGATCAACCCCAGATGGTTTTCCTCAGAATTGGTTTTTCTTTATTCATTGCAACCGTTATTGGTTGTATCTTTAGTGTTCAAAAAGATCCTCGTCCTTTATTAAATGCTTCTTTAGCAAAACGAGTTCATTTCGCTAAGAATGTAACGCCAACTCAAGACAAACCCTCTTTATTACAGTCAGGAACGTTTTTACTGAATAAATCAGGTCAACCCCTCCCATTTAATGAGTCAATGGTAGGAACATTAACGCTCACAAAAGATAACCGACAAAAGTTACAGCAATTTTTAACGAATCTAGTGCAGGAATTTAGAGAATTAGGCGGAATTCTTATTTTAGGAAGTGCGATCGCTGCGAGTATTCAAGTCTTTGTTCCCAGAGAATGGGTGTTAAGTTTAGGACAAGGGGTGATTAGTTCAATTTTAGCGATGATGCTATTAGCAGCCATTGTTTCTATTTGTTCAACGGTGGATTCCTTTTTTGCCCTTTCTTTTGTTTCAACGTTTACCAGCAGTTCTCTATTAGCCTTTCTGATATTTGGCCCGATGATTGATCTTAAAGGAATTGGCTTAATGTTATCAATTTTTCGGCCGAGAATGATTGTTTATTTATTTGCGATCGCAGGACAATTGACCTTTTTATTGACTCTTGGTTATAGTTATTTTGGATAGGTTTCAAGTGTTTCTAAAAATTCTATGACTGACCATATTTTTGTATTTCTCGAAATCTTTGCCCAAGAAGGGGGCATTCAAGCCTACATTAAGGATGTTTTTAGAGCCTATCAAAGTTTACAACATAAACGCAATCTAAATGCTCAAGTATTATTACTCAGAGACGAAGCGGGATGTGACAATCCTTTTGCGAGTGAGACATTTCAGTTTACCTACCTAAAAACCCTTTCCCCGTGGAAAGGTCGCTTAAACTTAGGATTATCTTTGTTGAATTCTTTAATCCGTTATCGTCCTCAGCAAGTCTTCTGTGGACACATTAATCTAGCCCCTTTAGTCGCTTTACTTTGTCAGCCGTTAGGGATTCCCTACACCGTGTTAACCTACGGTAAAGAAGTCTGGAAACCCTTACCTTTACTGAAACAAAAAGCACTTCGTCAAGCCAACCAAATATGGACAATTAGCCGTTATAGTCGCGATCGCCTCTGTCAGTCTAACCAAATTTCTCCTGAGAAAGTAAAAATCTTACCCTGTGTCGTAGATGAAAATCGCTTTACGATTGGACAAAAATCCCCTGAATTAAAGGAAAAATACGGTTTAGGCGACAATAAAGTACTAATGACTGTGGCAAGATTATGGTCAGGTGATATTTATAAAGGCGTAGATGTTACGATTCGAGCATTACCGAAAATTTTACAAGCATTTCCTGACGTTAAATATTTAGTGATCGGAAGAGGAGACGATAAACCAAGGTTAGAAGGGTTAACGAAAGAGTTAGCCATAGAAGAACGGGTTATTTTTGCTGGATTTGTGCCAACAGACCAGTTAATTGACTATTATCATCTCGCAGATGTCTATATTATGCCCTCCCAAGAAGGCTTTGGTATTGTTTACTTAGAGGCTATGTGTTGTGGTATTCCTGTTTTGTCAGGCGATGACGATGGTTCGGCTGATCCCTTGCAAGATGGTTTAATGGGATGGCGTGTTCCTCATCGAGATCCCGATTTAGTCGCACAAGGGTGTATTCAAATCTTACAAGGTCAAGATCAGCGTTGTGATCCTAATTGGTTACGGGAAAAAACCCTTGCACAATTTAGTCAAGCTCGGTTAAGCGATCGCCTTGCTGAATTACTCAATATCATTCCTCCTAATTAATTTATAATCTATAATTTACAATTCATAATTTATTTATGCTATCTTCCCTAGCTGAAAAGACAAAAGTTCCTAAAGTTCCCTTATTAACCCCCATCATTGATATTTTAGCCATTATTGGTTGGGGAAGCCTTCTTTTGCGCTATTGGTTAACCGGACAGTTAAAACTACTGATTCACCCCAATTATTTTATCTTAGTTTTCCTAACCAGCTTGGTGTTATTGGCATTAGGAATCACAAAAATTTGGTTTTTATTAAAAGAAATAAAAGGAAATGCCCCAGAAAATAGCGATAATATCCAACATATTACCGTTTTACCCCGTAATTGGGGAAGTGGACTTTTATTATTTACGGCTTTATTAGGGCTATTTGTTGAACCCACTGTCCTTACCAGCCAAATGGCATTGCAACGGGGCGTTAATGATACCTTACCCGTCACCAGAGTTGAAACCCAGTCTTTTCGAGCTAATATTAAACCAGAAGATAGAACCTTGTTAGATTGGATACGCACCCTTAACGCTTATCCTGAACCAGATGCTTATACAAATCAACCAGTCAAATTAACAGGATTTGTCATTCATAAAGACCATTTACCCGAAAATTACCTAATTATTAGCCGTTTTGTCCTCACTTGCTGCGCTGTTGATGCTTATTCTATCGGTCTTCCCGTTAAACTCGATCAACCGAGGGACTTTTATCCCCCTGATACATGGTTAGAAATTGAGGGAAACATGATCACAGAGACGCTAAACGGTAAGCGACAATTAGTAATTCAAGCAAAAACTGCCAAAACGATTCCCACCCCCGATGATCCCTATAGTTATCGCGATTAAATCACCAAATACGTGTATAATTTTCCCAATTCTTATATTTATAAATTAAGCACAAACCAATGAAGCGTAAAAAATGGGTCGCCATTATTACAGGAGCAATTTCAGTAGCGATCGCTGTTGCTTACCTTATCTTAGTCCAATTTCTAGATTTTCGAGGCGAAATGATTCCTGCACCTGTATCCATGAACAATGATCAATTATCAGTTATCAGTTACCAGTGAGGGGAAATTAATCGCAAGTTAAGTTTAGTTACAATGATTAAATTCGCCTAATAGGGGGAAGGGGGTGGCGAAAAGCCCTGCTACAATGGAATAGTAGCTAGGATAGCAAGGAGACAGGCTATGCAACGCAGATTTTTGACAACAGTAGCGATCGCCGTTCCCTTCCTAATCACCTCTAGCGTATTAGCGGAAAATCCCGCCCATATCCAACAATTACGAGAAACAAGAGCTTGTATGGGGTGTGATCTCTCCAATGCTGACTTAAGCGGGGAACACCTTATTGGGGTTGATCTTCGTAATGCTAACCTATCAGGTGCAAACTTAAAAGAAGCTAACCTCGAAGGGGCTGACTTAACAGGTGCAAATTTAGAAAATGCTAACTTAACAGGGGCATTTCTGACGAATGCAAGCTTAAATAATAGTAATTTAGATAATGTGAACTTTACCCAAGCGATGCTCTATGATGTAGATGTAACGGGGGCATCAATGGACAATTTAACCCTTACTAATGCTGAAATTTACAATACAGGAATTGGTGTTGGGGGAGAAGCACCAGAAGATTTAGAATAATCACCAGTAAAAATGTTCTAGGTAGCTTCAAATTGGTAAGATTAATTATTTTTCTTCCCTGCTGCATATCCTACTCCAAAGCCTCCCAAAGCAGAAATTCCTGCTGTAATAATTTTTTCAGAAATTTGTTTATCTTTTGTAAAACCAGCATAAACTAAAACCATCAATACTAAGCCAAGAATTGCACCAATTGTCAATCTTTTAGTCGTTTCACCACTTCTAAATCTTTGATATTCACGCTCATTTTCTTTTTCATTAGAATCAATAAGTTTATCAATATGTTGAGAATTTATTTGCTCAGTTAAAGATGAACCAGATTGAATCCTACTCATCCCCATAGAAACTCTCATCATTGACGAAACCTCTTTTCTTGTTTCTGGTGGAAGCTTCTCAATCACTTCATCAGGCAATAATGTCCTAAGATCATCTTGTTCGTCATTTTCATCAGCTTGATCTTGGTTGCGTTGTTGTTCTTTCTTTGGGCCTTTAGATGGCTGTTCAGATAATTGTTCTTCGTTATTAGTTTCCATGTTGATGAAGTAAATTGATGATTATTTAGAAAGTTTTTTAAGAAGACTAGCCATAGCATCTTCTAGGGTATCTTGATTTATTCTAACAGTAATTTTTTCTAATTGAGCTTCAATTTGTCGTTCAATCATTTGCTCGACTTTTTGGGCATAAACTACACGAATTAATTTATCATATGACTTTTGACTAATATCTCCTGCTTTATATAATTTTGTTAAATAATTAGCAAAATACTCTACATATTGGTCTTGCAATATGTCTAATTCTCTATTTTTTGTTTGACCCTTTGTTATAGAGAGTGGCATTTTTTGAATTCCTCTATACTAACTAAATTGGATTAGTGAGTTAATTAACATATACTAGCTTCTTTATTATAAATCAATGTTTTGCTAACAAGATAGGCTAATGATACTTAATTTTACATTTTCTTGCTTGGATTAGCAACTAGACTGAAGACCTTAACCTTTCTAAGCGGCTCAAACACTATCTGTAGTGTGTGAAAAAGATAAAATTCCTACATTTAGCGTTTTTTGAGTAAGTTATGACAAGTGAGTTCGAGAAATATAAAAAATACATAAGACTTTTATGCTAAAACTAATTTACTCATTGCTGTGACAGTACATCATGAGTCTGGGAAACGCTACATTAATTATTATCAATAATTAATGAGGCAACTTCTTGAGGATTATCTTTCTGGAAGTGAATGCGTTGGGCAGCAAAGTATATGGTTTGATAGTCATGAATAACTTGCTCTTCAGGTAAACCTTCTTGACCTCTTAATAATGCTCTTTGTAAAGCAGTTTCAAAGCTACAATCAACCCAAATTTTAAAATCATATTCTTTAATAAATGGTTCTTTCAAAATAAAAATTCCTTCAAATAATATAATATCTATGTCTTTAAAGTCATAAGTATAAGGATAAAGATTGTCTGATTTCATATCAAGTAATTCAGCGTTGAGTTGAATTGATTTTTTATTTTTTAGGGGAATCAGTAATGAATTAAACAATTGTTCCCAACGGAATGCGTTATCATAAAAGTGTTGCGCAGGATTTGTTGGACTAAATCTAATATCTTGGCTATTGTGCCAAACATCTAAACCAATTAAGGCAATTTTATACCCTTTGTTTTGTAGAGAATGAAAGAGTTTATCAGCAACTAACCCTTTTCCCGACCCATCAATCCCACTAATCGCAACTAATAGACTTCTTCGTGTCAGTGTTTGGGATCGCATTTCTGAGATTTGATTAACAGCATTTTCAATACTATTGAGTAGGGTTTTAGGTAATTGCATTGGGTAATTTTTTTAGAGCAGAAAAAGCGATAATTAAGAGATAATTTTGTAAGGACAATTCATGAATTGCCCCTACTATGGGAAATTAACTTTCCATTCTCTGAGTTACTTCAGATTTAAGAAGTTATCTAATGCCCCAATCATACTAGGTGGCCAACGGCGAATGGTTGTTACCCAGTCTAAGTCTTGGTAGCGGGTATCCATCCCTACCGCAGCAACCCAGTTACTCTCCGCTTCCCCCTGTTGGCCTTTTTCCCACAAAGCGGCGGTTAAGGCTGCTCTTACATCAGGAAACATAGGATATTTACGAGCAATATTTTTTAGTTTGGTGATGGCGGCTGATTGTTTTCCCGTTTCATACAAAGCAAGGGCTAGGTTAGCTTGGGCAAAAGCAAAATTAGGAGCAATTTCAGCAGCTTTTTGGTAATCTTCGATGGCATTCTGCCATTTTCCTAGTCCAGCGGCTGCATTCCCCCGATTATTGTAAGCAAAGGCATCTTCGGGATCTAATTCAAGGACTTTATTGTAGTCAGCGATCGCTTTTTGATACTCTCCCATAGCTTCTAAGGCTGTCCCTCGGTTTAAATAGGGATCAGGGGCATTAGGAGCGAGAGAAATGGCGTGTTCAAAGTCAGAAATAGCTAATTCGAGTTTATTTTGACCGACACGGGCGTTACCACGATTACTCCATACCGCAGGGTTAGTGGGGAAGGTATCAACCAATTGACTCCAATAGGTTTCTGCTTGGGCTAAATCTCCATTATGGGTCGCTTCAAGGGCTTTTTGGGCAGTTTCTTCACCCCATTGTATTTGTTCTTTAGTAATGGTTAGATTATCGTCTGCTAAGGCAGCAGAAAAGCTAAAAGTCCAGCAACAAAACAGGGTAACTAAAATGGCAATTAGGCGTTTCATAGAGAATTCCAGTGATGAGCAAATATTCCCCTTATGATAACGGTAAATAGGCGTTCAGAAGTTCAGACGTTACAGAAGTGTCGGACGTTACGAAGAGAAAGTAATAAGTAATAACTTTCCACTAATAAATGATGACTGATTACTAATTACTATTAACTGTTATCTTTGACTTTAAAGACAGAAATCTCATTTTGTAGCCCTTGAGATGCATTATCAAGTCTTTCTAAAAGTAGATTGGTATCATGAAGAGAATCGGCTGTTTGAGTTGATCCTTCGCTTAATTTTTCCATGGCTTCACGAATATGTTGGGCGCTGAAAGCTTGTTCTTCCATCCGTTGACTCACTAATTCAAATTGAGGGGTAATACTTTGCACTTGTTCAATTACTTCAGCAATTTGATGACTAATTGTTCCCACATCTTCTACGCGATCGCTCACTTCTTTATTAAACTTATCCATTTCCATTACGCCAATAGAAACAGCCGATTGCATTTCTTTAACCATCTGTTCAATTTCTAAGGTTGCAACCGCAGTTTGATCCGCTAACCGACGAATTTCTCTAGCAACAACGGCAAATCCTGCCCCATATTCTCCTGCTTTTTCTGCTTCAATGGCTGCATTTAAAGAGAGTAAATTAGTTTGGTCGGCAACTTTAGTAATGGTTAAAACCACGCTATTAATATTATGTGCCTTTTCACTCATTACGCCTAACTTGGAAGAAATCGCAGTCGTAGCGTTCACTAACTGGCGCATACTTTGTTCCATTTGCATTAATTGATTTTGTCCCTGACTGGCTTGGTTAGCAGTTAATTGTGAAGATTCGGTGATTTGTTCCATTCTTTTCACTAACTCATCAGAAATATTGGCAATTTCTTGAGCGATAGTGGTTACTTCGTTGGTTGAAGAAATTTGTCGGGTTAACGTTGATTCTAAATCTTTACGAGATGTGGCCATTTGCGTCGTTGCACTGGTAATTTGAGTTCCTGACTGTTGAACTTTAGAAATCAAAGAATTAAGATTCTCAGTCATTTTTTTAAGAACAATTAATAACTGACCAATCTCATCATTAGAACTCACTTCGACTTTGGTTGATAAATTACCGGCAGATACTTCCTCAGCGATTTTTGCAGCTTTATTTAAAGAACGGGTAATATTGTGGGTTAACCAATAACTAGAAATTAAATTAGCAATGATCGCCACAATAAATACTAAGGAAACAAGACCAATCGTTGATTGACCAATGTTATCGATAGATTCTACCGTAACAGATTTTTGACCCTGTTCAATTTTTGTGCGAACATCATCATAAAGGGTTTTAATTCTAAAATAAGTAATTCCTGCACCAATTAACATAATAACTGCAGGAAAAATAATGAGTCCAAATAGTTTAGATTTAATCGTCATTTTATTAGTTTAGAAAATTTAGGGTACTTTCCTATTGTCGCTGATAGGTTAGGGAAATGACCCGTTTTGTGTTGGAAATTTTAACAATTGGCCAAAAACCTTGATTTTTATGGTGTCGCAAAAATGTTAAGGTGATAAAAGACTGTTATATTAAACTGTATTTTCGTGCTTCCTCGACGTTATCAACGCATTAGACAAGTTTTAGATAAACGGCAACCAGATTTGGCCGTTTTAACTGAAGATGTCCATAAACCCCATAATCTCTCTGCGATTATCCGTACTTGTGATGCAGTGGGAATTCTCAATGTTCATGCAGTGAATCAAACCTCTGAGTTTCCAACATTTAGTCAAGTGGCACAAGGTAGTGAAAAATGGGTTAGTTTACATACTCACCCCAATATTACCGAGGCTATCAATGTTTTAAAGCAAAATAAGTTACAAGTTTATGCGGCGCATTTGAGTGAGAAAGCAGTGGATTATCGTTCTCTCGATTATACCCAACCGACGGTGATTTTAATGGGGGCCGAAAAATGGGGAGTGAGTGAAACAGCAGCTACGTTAGCAGATGGTCATCTGATCGTTCCTATGATGGGAATGGTACAATCATTGAATGTTTCGGTGGCTGCTGCGGTTATTTTATTTGAAGCGCAACGACAACGGTTAGCAGCAGGTTTATATGATCAAGTACGTCTTACTCCAGAGCTTTACCATCAATTATTATTTGAATGGGGTTATCCTGAGATAGCAGCGATGTATCGTCAAAAAGGAAAACCTTATCCCTTATTAGATGAGATGGGAAATTATAGCTAAATCAACACATTTTTGTTTTATTATGAATACAGAAGCTAATCTACAACAATTACGAGAACAAATTAAAATACTAAATAGTCAAATTAACACTTTAAAATCCATTACCCCCGAAAGTTTTCGTGAAATGGAGGAACGTTGGCAATTAGTCTTAAAAGGGACAAATGATGGGATTTGGGACTGGAATTTAATCACCAATGATTTGTTTGTTTCTTCTCGATGGAAAGAAATGTTGGGATATAATGATAATGAATTACCGAATCATTTTAATACTTGGTACTCTCTGTTACATCCTAAAGATCAAAACCAAGTTGTCCAAACCTTAGAAGACTATTTAGCGCAAAAAATTCCTCACTACTCGGTTAAATTTCGCTTAAAAACAAAAGGAGGAAGTTATAAGTGGATTTTGTCTAGAGGACAAGCCATCTGGGATCAAGATGGTAATCCTTTAAGGATGGCAGGATCTCATACAGATATTAGCGAACAAAAAGAAACTGAAGAATCATTAGAGCTAGAAAAAACCTTACTACGCTCAGTGATTGATTGCATCCCTGACGCAATTTTTTATAAAGATCATAGAGGAATCTATCTAGCCTGTAATCAAGCTTTTCAAGCTTTATTAAATAGAGCAGATACAGATATTATTGGTGCAACAGATTTTGATTTATTTGACTCAAATCAAGCGATGACTTCCCGTGAACAAGATCAACAAATGATTACACAAAAAAAATCACAAAGAACGGAAGAATGGGTCATTTCTTCTGATGGAAGCAGACGCTTATTTGACACTTTGAAAACTCCTTTGTTTGACTATGGTGGTATTGTTATTGGTTCGATTGGTATCAGTCGAGATATTACTGATCGCAAACAAAAAGAAGCTGCCCTGCACCAACAAGCTGAAAGAAATCGTTTATTAAGTCGTGTTGCTCGTCAATTAATTGATCAAAACTTAACAGCAGCGACCCAATATACGTTAGAAGAAATTGGAAAATTCACCCACAGTGATCGTACTTATATTATTCATTATGATGGGGACAAATCTGAGTGGATAATGACAGATGAATGGTTTTATCAAGGGATGCAATCTATGATAAATAAGGGTCAACATACCCCTGTCACCCATTTTCCTTGGTTTTCTCAACAATTGCTGGCTGGTAACTGTCTTAAAATTAATCAATTAACTGACTTACCCATTGAAGCGATCGCAGAAAGAAAAACGTTTGAAAGTAGTCCTAGTCCAACTAGAGTCGTTGTTCCTATGATTTGTGGGGGACAACCATTAGGTTATCTCGGATTAAATGCCAATAAAGATAAAATTTGGACAGAAGAAGAAGTGAGTTTTTTACGGTTAGTGGGTGAATTTCTCGCCATTGCTAAAGTACGATCTCATGCAGAAGAATCCTTAAAACAGGCCAAAGAGGAAGCAGACACAGCCAATCGTGCTAAAAGCGAATTTCTCGCTGGAATGAGTCATGAGTTACGCACGCCTTTAAATGCTATTTTGGGGTTTACCCAAGTGATGAATCGTGATCCCGATCTCAGTCAAGAACAACAAGAGAATATTTCTATTATCAGTCGTAGCGGTGAACATTTACTAGAGTTAATTAATGATATTTTGGAAATGTCAAAAATTGAAGCAGGACGTACCACTTTTAATCCTAGCAACTTTGACCTTTATCAACTTTTGGATGGTTTAGAAACCCTCTTACGATTAAAAGCAGCAGACAAAAAATTACAATTGATTTTTGAAAGAGATATAAATGTTGAACGTTATATCAAAACAGACGAATCTAAATTACGGCAAGTGTTGCTTAATTTGTTAGGAAATGCTCTAAAATTTACCGATGAGGGGGGAATTATTCTCCGAGTTAAACAGGGAAGTCAACCCAATACCCTCTTCTTTGAAGTAGAAGATACCGGCCATGGTATTGCAAACTCAGAAATCGACCAATTATTTGAAGCATTTGGACAAACAGAAACAGGACGGAAAATACAGCAGGGAACGGGGTTAGGACTTCCTATTAGTCAGAAATTTGTCCAGTTAATGGGAGGAGAAATTAAGGTAAGTAGTACAGTAGGGCAAGGGAGTATTTTTGGTTTTAATATTAATATTGAAAAAGTTTCAGAAAAGATAGTTAAAAGAAACGAGAATTCTCCGAAAGTTATTGGCCTTGCCCCAAATCAACCCGAATATCGTATTTTAGTAGTGGATGATCGTTGGGAAAGTCGTCAGTTACTCTTAAAGTTATTACAATCAGTGGGGTTTCTGGTCAAAGAAGCCAGTAATGGACAAGAAGCCTTTGAAATTTGGCAAAAATGGCAGCCCAATCTAATTTGGATGGATATGCGAATGCCAGTCATGGATGGCTACGAAACAACACAACGTATTAAGAAAACGGCACAAGGTCAAGCAACAGCCATTATTGCTTTGACAGCGAGTGCATTTGCAGAGGAACGTCAAGGGGTATTATCGGCAGGATGTGATGATTTTATGCGAAAACCCTTTCGAGAAGAGATTTTATGGCAGAAGATGGCTAAATATTTAGGGGTAAAGTATCAATACGAAACTTCTGTTGAAAAATTTCCCCCGACTCTTCAGTCAAAATCAGACAACCTACCTCAATTACAGCAACAGTTACAACAAATGTCCGAACAATGGCAGTCTAAAGTCCGACAAGCTGCGTTAGAGTGCAGAGATGATCAAATTATGGAATTATTGGACGAATTGCCAGCAGACTTATTAGAGGTTAAGCAAAAATTGCAGGAATGGGGGGGAAATTATTTGTTTGATAAGATTATCGATTTTATGGATAAGGTTCAGAATTTCCGATAGGATAAAATTATTCATTGAATGTTAGCCCCTTTGTCTTTAAATTCTACATCGCTGTTTTATGTCCCTTAACTTTCAGGAAATTATTGCTAAATTGAACGAATTTTGGAGCAATCAAGGCTGTTTAGTTGCTCAACCCTACGATACAGAGAAAGGGGCTGGTACGATGAGTCCTCACACCTTCTTACGTGCTATTGGTCCTGAACCATGGTCTGTATCTTATGTAGAACCTTGTCGTCGTCCTACCGATGGCCGTTATGGGGAAAATCCTAACCGTTTTCAGCATTATTTTCAATATCAAGTCTTAATTAAGCCCTCTCCCGATAATATTCAAGAAATTTACCTTGATTCTCTAAGAATATTAGGGATTCGTCCAGAAGATCATGATATTCGCTTTGTTGAAGATAACTGGGAGTCTCCTACCCTTGGTGCGTGGGGAGTCGGTTGGGAAGTGTGGTTAGATGGGATGGAAATTACTCAATTTACCTATTTTCAGCAATGTGGAGGAATTGATTGCCGCCCTGTCTCCATTGAGATAACTTATGGATTAGAACGCTTGGCTATGTATTTGCAAGAAGTAGATGCGATCGTTAAGATTAGATGGAACGAACACATAAACTATGGAGAAATCTTTTTACAAGGGGAAGTGGAACAATGTACCTATAATTTTGAAGCCTCTGATGCAGAATTATTGTTTAAATTATTCGCTTTATACGAACAAGAAGCCAAACAACTGATAGAAAGGGGTTTAGTCTTACCTAGTCTCGATTATGTACTAAAATGCTCCCATTCCTTCAATCTTTTAGATGCTAGAGGTGTGATTGCTGTAGCAGAAAGAACTCGATATATTGGCAGAATTCGTCATTTAGCAAGGGAAGTTGCTAATTTATACCTACAGCAACGGGAAAGGTTAGAATTTCCCCTGAAAAAATAGGGTTGTATTCAGAAGTTTAACAGCAGAAGGCTTGCAAAAAAATTCTAAGAAAATCTGAGAAACTTTCTAAGAAAATCTTAGATTATGGGCTGGTGCGATCGCTAAATGGGTCTTCAATTATTTGTTAAGCTTAAAGGGTTAATCCTACTTATCGGACTTGCTACAGTATGGCTGTAAAAAAACAATTCTCTAGCTTTCAAGAACTTCTCGCTAATACATCTACCCCTGTATTGGTGGACTTTTACGCAACTTGGTGTGGTCCTTGCCAGATGATGTCCCCTATCTTAGAACAGGTCAGCGTTCATCTCAATAATCAGATACAGATTGTTAAAATTGATTCTGATAGATATCCGGGGTTAGCAAGTCAATATGGGGTTCATGCGTTACCTACCCTAGTTTTTTTCAAAAATGGTCAACCCCACGGTCGTGTTGAAGGAGTTGTTAACGCAAATCAACTGATACAACAAATTCAGCAATGGATGGCGGGTTGAGGATTAAGGTGAGAGTTGATAAATTCTAAGAGAATTTGACGATGAATGGGGACTAACAGTCTATATCCTTGCGCTTTTTCTGAATAACATTTCCCCTGTTCAATTTCTGCCACCGATACCATCGCCATATCATACCCTTCATTTAAGCTAAGTTGGTCTAAAGGAACGGTTAAAGGGGCATGAAAGACATAGCGATAGGCATCTTCGTCATCATACTGACCAAAAAATGAAAATTTGTCGGCTTTATAATGAACTTCTTCCCAAATCTCTCGATAAATTGCCTCTTCTGGGGGTTCTTCAGGTTCAATATGTCCCCCAAACATCGTCCATTGGTTAGGAAAAACAATATGAGGAAAATTATCCCGCAATTGTAGCAAAAATCTGTTCTCTCGATAGAGAATTGCGATCGCACCGCTGCGTCGTGGTTTACTTGTCATTTTGTTTATGGGGGAAAAAGAGATCATCAGGGAAAGGAGATGGACTAGGTTGAGGATCAGATGTTGTGGGGGGTTCAGATGTTGCGGGAGGTTCAGCAGTTGGAGAAGGTGTGATTGGTTCAGGAGACGTGTTTTCGGGAATCTGCTGAAGTTTTTCTATCTCCAAAACATAAAATTCACCTAAATCCTGATTTGAGACAGAAATTGGTTTATATTCAAGCTGGCCTTTTAGCATAACCTCTTCTCCTACATCGGGTAAAGGTTTATCAGTGATCACCCAGATATTGCCTGTGCTATCTTGTAATTTATAAGCCCCTTGCCCTAAGAGTGGGACATTATCGGTTACTTGTCCCTTAATATAAATAATTGTCCCTTCAGTGGTTTCTGATAATTGATTAAGGTTAATTGCGTTAGGAAAGGCAAGACTGAAACGATCTATCACATTACAGCCAAATAACCCGACACTCAGTAATAGAGATAGCAAAATACTTCTATATCTTGAGAAACCCATCGTCATAGTTCTCCTCATTTAATAATCGACAACTGCATTGTAAACTAAATTCAAGAAATAATTATGACCACTCAACTCTAATGATTAAAACAACCTGCAAACTCCGACGCAGTTAATAGGGGATAGTCTTCTTGGGTTAACTCGCTTAAATACTGAGATAGTGATACAACTTGTGGGGGTGATAAATAGGTCGATTCCAAGACATCCGTTTGATGATAAGCTTGACGAATCGGCGCATCTAATAAAATACTTCCTTTCCCCATAACAATAACTCTTTGAGCATAATCCGGCATTAGATATAAATGATGAGTAATCACAATAACTGTTTTACCCATCCGATGCAGTTGACGACTAATTTCTAAAATTGCCTGTGATCCCGCAAAATCTTGTCCCGTCGTTGGTTCATCAAGGATAATAATATCAGGATTCATTGCTAAAATAGCTGCAATAATAATTCTTGCCCGTTCTCCTTTTGGTAAAGACAGAGGATGGGCTTCTCGATGTTCCCATAACGCCATTCCTTGAAGACTTTGAGTCACTCGTTTATTAATTAAATCCGGTGAGTAGTTAAGATATTTGAGGGCAAATGCAACCTCTTTCAAAACGGTTGAATTAAAAATTTGATTATCAGGATTTTGCGCTACATAACCAATAAAACGAGCTAATTCTCCCACAGATAAAGTTTTTGTCGAACGTTGACGAACTAAAACTTGCCCTTCAGTGGGTTGTAATAAATTAAGAAAATGCTTAACAAGGGTACTCTTTCCCGCCCCATTTTGTCCAATAAGCAGGATATATTCCCCTGCATGAATATCTAAAGAAATATCTTTGAATGCTTGAGTCCCATTAGGATAAGTATGTTGCAAATTTCTGACACTTAAAACAGGCTCATCTTTGTCCAAAGAATGATTAGGTTTTTCTTGCCAAGAATAGGGAGAATGAGTGTTTAAAAAAGAAGGAAGCAGCTTTTTTCCCTCTGCAAGAGTGACAGGCGTAAGGCTAGAAAAGGACTTAATCTTACCGAAAGCTACTGCAATTTCTGGTGGACGAAGATAATGTTCAGATAACAAGTTTAAATCACCATAAACTTCCTGTGGTGTTCCCAACTTAATCAATTCTCCCCGTGATAACAAACCAATTCTATCTGCATAAGTAGCCATTTCCTCTGCTGCATGGGAAATCATCACAATTGTAACCCCTAATTCTTGATTCAGTTTTTGAACCGTATTAAATACCTCTTTTGTCCCTATAGGATCAAGTTGAGAGGTCGGTTCATCTAGAATAAGTAAATCAGGTTGTAAAGCCAAAGCAGCAGCGATCGCTAATCGTTGTTTTTGTCCCCCTGAGAGTTCATCTGGGGCTTTCTTTTCATAGCCTTGTAAGCGAACAGCCTCTAAAACAGGCGGAATTCTGGCAATAATCTCTTCTCTTGGCAGACATAAGTTCTCTAAGGCAAAAGCAATCTCATTTTCTACCGATGTAGCCGTTAACTGTACTTCAGGATCTTCAAATACCATTCCCACTCGTCGAGAGAGTTGGTTAACGGGAGTTTCCAATGTATCCATTCCCGCAACGGTAGCGACTCCAAAGAAACGGCCACCATAAAATTGAGGAACAATTCCGTTGAAAATTAGGGATAAAGTGGTTTTCCCTGCCCCAGTTTCCCCAATAATGCCCAAAAATTCTCCTTTATAGATGGTCAAGTCCATATCCTTGAGGACAAATTCCTGACTATTTGGGTAACAATAGGAGACTTTCTCCAAAACAGCCAGTTTAACAGGCGTTGGGTGTAAGGCGTTGGGAGTGGGAAGTGGAGACATTTTTAATGAGAATTGAATCTTTCTTTTCCTACGCTTGAGGCGAATTTTCCTTTTCTTGGGCAATTTCTGCTTGCAATTTTGCTAACTCTTCAGGAGACATTTCTGCAAGGCGTTTTTCTAACACTGCATCTTCATATTCTTTTAGTTGTTGATGATAAGTCATATCTTGGGTAAAAACCCGTTTAAGATAGGTTAACGTCCAAATAATTAACCCAAAGACCAAAATTGCTTGACTCCAAATACCCGCAGAGAGTTGGTCAATACCAACAACTTGTAACAGGAGGTAAATACCACCCCCTGCGATTAAAACGCCAATACCAGCAAAAATAACATCAATGCGTCGCATAATTTCTAATAATCCCTCTAAGGGTTGATTTCACGGCGTTTAGGTCGCAAATTAAGCACTGGACTGAGTAATAAGAGTCCTGGGAAAAACAAAAAGACCAGAAAATACATAAAAGTTCTTTCGATAGAACTGGCCACATACCAACGATTTTGTAGATAGAAGTAGAGAAATAAAGGAAACGCTAGTAGATAGAAGCCACTTAACCCCAAGTAGAGTCCAGCAACTAACAAGGTCTCTTCGGTGATCTTAGAGAGGATAAAGTCCATAAAACAATTGTTTTTTCAAATCAGTATGGCATGGTAAACCATGGTTAAAGTTATTTTAACTTACATCTTTGGGTGTCCCAAAATTTTCCTTAAAAAAATATTTGCCAAAAGATCCCCAAGGTGTGCTACGATTGATAATCGTCGGTGAAGAACTGATGCTTTCTTAAGGGGGCGTGGCGGAATGGTAGACGCTACGGACTTAAGAAAATTGAGCCTTAATCGGGAGACTGATTAAGTGTAAGCTCTCAAACTCAGGGAAACCTAAGTCTAGCTTGCTAAGATAAGGCAATCCTGAGCCAAGCCTCAAGAAACTGAGGAAGGTGCAGAGACTCGACGGGAGCTACCCTAACAGATAAAGCTGAGGGTAAAGGGAGAGTCCGATTCTCAAAGCTGATGCAGTAACGAAAGTTACGGGAGAATGAAAATCCGTTGACCGTTTAGGTCGTGAGAGTTCAAGTCTCTCCGCCCCCATAAATTATACTTAATCGTTAATATAAAACCTTGTGACTTTACCCATAAGTTTGCCGTTTTGGTAAGGTTATGGTTCAAAATGCAGGTGGCAAGATTATGGTTCAAAACCGAGGGAACGTCTCGCTTGATGAAAAGCCTCACGAACTTCCCTATCTCTAAAGATACCCGGTTTCTCTAAAAATTGGGAAACTAACGCCTCAGTCGGATATTTTCCTTCTGCATGAATCTGTTGGACAACTTGTTGTACTTGTTCGCAAGCTGTCGCAATTCTTTGAGAACGAAGCTCTTGTTTATATTTTAGGTATCTAGCAGAAATGGAGCGACAGAGTTCAGGAAAATGACGATGAATGACCCTTTTATTATGCCCCAGACGTTTTGCCATTTCAGTCATAGGAATGGGAGTAGCCGTCTTATCATTGAGAAAAGCTTCAAGACGTTGACGAATGCTATCAGGATTAAACGTCTTATCTGAGGATTTTGGCGGGGATGAATGAAGAAGATTCGATAAAACAAAGTTATCTTGCTGTAAAACGGGGTTAAGCGGTTTTCTTTGGAGAAAATCGACTAAAGATACCTGAAGCTGATGACAAATATTTAATAAAACTTCAAATTGAGGAAGAACTTGTCCTTGTTGCCACATCCATACTTTATTCTTAGGAATCTTCAAAAATCGACTCATAGCAGCAATATTCCCCTGTGTCATTTGGGAACAGTAGTATTCAAAAGACTGGGCTATGGTTTCACGGTTGACTTGATGAGATAAATAGGGTGTAGATGCTAAAAAATCACCCACAATTTGATAATGAGCTTTAGATAAATCAGATGGCTTAATTTTATTTGTATTAGATGATATTCCTAACCATTGACTACACTTTGAGCAGTAACCAGCACGAGATAAAGAAGATAAAAGAGGTATTTTTTGATGACAATGAGGACACACAGTTTGTAAAGCCCTCTGATGGTGTAAGCAGATAGAAATGCTTTTAAAATGCCAGATAAGAGGGTCATAGACCGTTTGATGACCTAATCGCCATTCTTCATAACAGTGGGGACACCATGCCTTAGTTTTCCGCAATAATTTGCGATGGGTCAGAATGCTTTGCCAGTTTAATAGGGTAAGATGGGTCAAATTAGGGCGATAAGTCAGTTTTTCCAGTGCTTGAACTAAATCTTGAGCTAATTCCCCTGTTCCGTTGACTGCACCTGTATAATTCCGCATACAAAATAAATTAGTTGTATGATAGCTTTTTGGCACAATCGGTACAATGACATGGGCTATTAGATTTCTAACGGAAAGACAATGAAGTTCAGATAAACGTATTAAATAACTGGTCAAACTCTCCACATAAGATGTACCGATTCCTATCGGTTTCAAGGAAAATAAGCGACTGCGAGGGGGGATTTCAGGCTTTTTCAAATCCCATCCTTCATAAATGGTTAAATCCTCAACTGACATCATGTTGCACTCCAATTTTGTCCCGTTTGGGTTTCCGTTTACCGACTTTTCCTTGACGAGAGGATGAGGTTTTAGGTGATTCTTTGACTATCTCTCCCCCTAAACCTAGTAATGAGCGTAAATTCTGAGCATCCGCCTCTGTTTGCGATAATTGGCGTTCTCCTTCGAGAATTTCAGCAAACATTCTCTGACATTGAGCGACTGACAACGCTCTCCGCTTAAGCTGTTTAAGTGTAATAGTGTCCGAACCTTCATCCAACGCATCTTTGAGAGTACGGGTTAACCAATTTTTTAACGTCCCAACGCACCCTAAAGATCGTTCGTAGAGATATTCCCAGTGTGTTACCAAATCAGGTTCTTTAGATAAAGGAATTTGTCGCTGAAAGGTAAGTAAAACACTCTGAAAGGCATCAATATCAGCCTTATTATCTACTTGGTAACGAGGAAAGTGAATATCCACACTTCTTCGAGATAATTGACCACTTAAGTTACGAAAAGTCAGTAATTCATACGTTCCTAACAAACAATGAAGAATACTGGTCATATTGGCCAAGGATTTGAGACAATCTAACTGGTCTTGTAATTTATGACCACTGGCCATTTTCCCCATGTGTTGCGCTTCATCAATAAAAAAGACATCGGGTTGGCGTTGACTTAAACTATTCTCTAAAGCACGTCTTAAAGCAGGTGCAACCACTTTCGGTTCAATGACAATTTGCCCAAAAATGTCCCGATAGACTCCCCTTACTCCATAATCTATCTTGTTTTCAATTAAAGGTTCTTCAAGAGCAATTAACGCACGGGTATAATAGTCTTTCCAGTTAAAATTGCGAGATTCTGGTGCAACCGCTTCAATTCCGACAACTGGGACTCGTCCTCTATCATTTACTAACTCAGATAGGTAAGCTTCCATGATTTTTTGTTCAACTCGCTGTTTTAGGGTGGTTTTACCAACGCCACTGGGGCCATAAACAAAAATGAAAGACGCACCTGCTGGTTCGTTAATGGTTCGCATTAAAGTGTCATAGACTTCCTTAAGGCGAGGATGAGCGACGGTAAAGGCTTCAAAATATGTTAGTCTCTCATTAATCGGTTTTTGCAGGAGTTCAGGGGGAAATTGACTCATAATTTAGAACTCCTCATAAATTTCAAGGTTGTCAGGAAGTGGGTCATCAGAAGATACAGAAGGCGTATCAGAAGCCTCATATTCCTCTAAATCGTCTTCAACAGAGGTAAAAAGAGGACTTTGACTGGCTTTACCACCATTAATAATCTGAAATACTTCCTTAGCTTCTGTATCGTGCTGTCTTTGTTGCAAAAGCAGTTCTTCTGCTTCAAGAGATTGCAAAAACCCCGCTAATTTTTTAGCTGAAACTTTGATATTTTTTTGATGATTAGAAAGTCGTTTGATTAATTCTTTACTGGCTAACTTGATTTCTTTCTCTGAACGTCCCTGAAAATCAGGGTAATATTGGGATGTGCATTGTACCCAATAGCCTCGCACATAAGCATAGGCGATTCCTGCATCAAAGGGGTCATAACGCACAGGAACGTAGGTTTTTTCAATTTCGGGATCTCGAAAAATATTAGCCCAGTAATAAATGTAATTGATTTTGATACCCATTGAGGGCTGTACTTTGGCTTTCCCTGTCGTGGTGGTAGGAAGGGTTAAAATTTGGAAATTATCGTCATAGGGAATAATTTTATGGCTTCTTGCGCCTCCTTGTCTCATTCCCATTGCAAAGGCTTCTCTAGGGCTTTGTCCCAGAGCAGGATGGTCTAAGGTATCATAAACTTCATAAGCCCACTGGCATAATTTTTCATAAAGCTGTCCCAATGTCCAAACGGCGTGTTTTTTGGGATTAACCGATTTTGTGACTTGTCGGACATTTTTCATTATTTGGGTATTTCCCAACAAATTATCGACAAATTGGGTATTACTTGTGCCGAATAACCGTTCACAAACTGCCCCAAACCTTCCCTTGGCCGCAGGACGATGTTTTTTGGTGCATTCAAAAGTGGCCAATAAGGTTTCAAAATAAACACTATGAAATTCAGCCCCGTTATCAACCACAATGGTTTGCGGTAAGCGTCCATGTCTTTGCACACAGAGACGTAACGCCATTAAACAAGAACGATAGGAAGGGGCATCAAAGGTTAAATAAACGGCTAAAAGTCTTCTAGAATAGGCATCAATGAGAAAAGTTGCCCAAGGTCTGCCTAAATTGCGTCCTGTTTGAGAACAAACTAATTCCACATCTAATTCTGTATGATCAATGTGAGCTATTTCTAAAGGACGACTGCCGTGTTTTGGGGTAGTTTTCTTTAATTCCCAATGAAAAGCTTCTTTTTTGTAAGCTGCCCGACTTCCTTGGCGTTTTTTAGTCTGTTCATGCTGAGAGCGTTTTTTAACTTGCAGAGTAAAAGTTTTATAACTGGGTACAATCAGTCCTTTTTGTTCACAAGCATCCAATAAAGAGCAGTAAACTGCCCACATCGATTTCTGCTTCAAAGTTTCATAGTCTTCTGTGATAAATTCATTCATCAAATCAAGGGATGCTTGAGGAAGTTTTCTTTGTCGATTTCCTTTTTTTTGGCGAGGAGATAATAAACCGATATAACCACAGCCATATTGTTGTTGCGCTTTTAAATATTTGGCTTTCCAGTCTCGGATGGTTCTAGGAGAAATGGTTTCATTTTCTCGCTTTTCACCTCTTAAGTAGGGTTCAATCACTTGATAGCGGTGTAAGGCTTCTGCTTGATCTTCTGGACTGGCTTGATAAAATAAGTCCCATGCCTGATTATTGGGAGTTGTAGAGGTTTGATTTGTTAGAGATTTGATTTTACCTTGTTGGATTAATGCTTCAATTTCTTCTAGTTTCAGAGTAATTAAGGCTTCTTCTTCACCTCTTAAGGTAATTTCCTTGTCTCCAACATGAAGAATCGTTAATGCTTTGCTATCCCATAGCAAGCCTTGTCCTACCGTTAGATTGATGAGGGAATGGGGTAGGGATAATCCTCTAGTTGACGGTTGTTGCATCAAGACATAAGCTTGTGCTGTTTCGTAATTGAGGAAAACAGGGCAAGCTGTAGGTTCAGTTAAAGAATACTGTGTTAGGTTAACATAGAGTTTTTCTAAAGCAATTAAGCTATAAATATCATCGGCATTATCTGTATGGTTTAATAGTTCCGATAATTTGATTCCTTGTTGACGGGTAACAAGTTCAATAAAATGGTTTTCGGTTGTCTCAGAGATATTTAGGTTTCAGCCCGATAATAGTCTTCAAGAAAGACCAGATTTCCCTGAAGTGTCCAATTAATTAACTTATCTGACCATAATCGGTAATCAAGACCATAGGATTGAGCGTAGTTTTCACCGGGGGGACTACGCCATTGTCCCTCAATGTGAATATAACGGTTAGGGCTTTTTTTAGCTAATTTTTTAAGTTCTTCTTCGGTTTTACATTCTTCCCATCCTGCGCTGTCTTCTCGGATAACAAAATAATCAGGAGTGTGAATAACGCCTAGATTACGCCCATTTTTATCAGGATAATCAAGTTTGATGGGCATAGGCTGGTCATAATATTCGAGAACGCTGTCATCGTGTTCTAATTGGTAGATATGGGGAAGTTCAACCTTATGGGATTCAAATTGAATGATACAGCCCATTTTACGGCTTGGATAACGTCCTGCGACGTTTTTACGACCTCCTCCTACCCGACGAGACGGGTCTGATGAACGAATTTGTTCTATCAGTTGTTGGGTTTGTTGGGATAGATTTAAGCGGTTGCACCACGCTGTAAATTCAGAGGATGAAAGCATGAGGAGTAAGTCAAACATTCGTATTCTTATTATAGAATAGTTACATCTTAAAAGCACAAATAAGATGTAAATTAACATCTATTTTCTTTGTTGTAAAAAATAGATAGGATAGAGAAAAGTCATTTACCCAGTACCGTGCGTGAGTAAGCGAATTAACGTCACTTTACCCGACACCGTTTTAGAGGATTTGGAGCGATGGGCGAAGGTTCAGGGTCGCCCCACCGCTAACTTAGCTGCATTTTTGATAGAGATGTCCATCAAGAATGCTAAGACCACAGGAGAGTTTTCAACCTCATTAGAAAACCCCTCAAAATAATGAGTTGCACACCGGTGTACCATCCAAAGAATAAGGATCTACTCGACACTCTAATTCTGCAACTTTATCGGATAAATGCTCATTAAAACGTTTTAGACTCCAATTTTCTTCTTCTAAATTGGTTAATTGTTCCTCTACATCTTGTAATTGACTTTGATACCATTGAATTTTTGAGTGACATTGAACTAACTCCTGTTTAAGTAATTGTACGCTCTGGTCTTTAGAGACAGATAACATTATTGACACCTCCGTTTATCTAATGGGGATTAATAGGGCATATTTGACAATAGAATCGAGTAACGACTGAAATTAATGAGTTATTTGAGTCGTCTCTATTTCTTATTCCGAATTAAGACTCAAAGTTCGACACTTTGAGCAAATTTTTTAATCCACCATCAATAACTGACAGGGAGTTGGATCAATAGCAACTAATAGGGGACGAGATAAACTGGTAAATGAGACGATTGCTTGTCCGGGAGCTAGATCAGGTAATTGATTCCATAAACCTTGATTGATTCCTCCAATTGAGCGGCGAAGACGATTTACTACAGCATCGTCACCGATGCTATGTAGAATCCAATTGTTGATTAAACCGAACACCTCATTAGGAAGATGCTGAGGAAGTTGAGTAATAAAAACTAAGCCTAACCAGCGTTTTCGCCCTCGTTTAGCAATTCGAGCCACTTGTTGAAAGAGAATAGGCATTTGTTGAATTCTTTGAGCAGAGAGAAATTCGTGTGCCTCTTCAATTAAAATCATTGTTTTGATAGGAGAATTACTTTCTTCGATGGCTTTTTTATAATTTTCCTCCTGTTGTTGCTGGATACCTCGTAAGAGTTGAGCAATTACCATGTTATTAATTTGAGGAGATTCAGTATCATTCAAATCAATGATTGACACTCGACCCGTTTGTAACATTTCAGCATAATCTAATGGCTCTGCATCAGGATTGTCAAAAATTCCTAGACGCTTAATTCGTCCTAATTTGCCTTGAACTTTTCGCCAACTACTAATAGAAGAATCAGGTTTAGATTCTTTTATAATTCGTTTTAACAGTTCTTTTTGCTGAAAAAATTCTTGTGTTTCTATATAAGGATCATCAGTATCTTTACTAACATGACTAGCAATCATTCTTACTATATCGTATAGATGATTTAACGTCATTTCGGGATAACCTGTGTCCAATTCATCCCAGTAGAATAAATTTTTCTTATCCTCTTCAGTTTTTGGATAAATTTTTAGTCTCTCTAAAACTAATTTGGTTACATCATAAGCTTGTAAGAACCGAGTTTGTTGTGCTTCATTTAGCTCAAGTATTTCCATCACAGCATAAGGTGATAATTCTGCAAATTTCAATGAAAATTGATGAACGCTCGAATGCCCTGAATTCTTAGTCTCACGTCCAATCAAATGATAAATATGAGTATGTTTAACTCCTTCAGGCTTTAGTTTTCGGTATGCTAAAGCTTGTTTCATTCCATCGTCTATTGTTTCGTTGCAAATATGGGTATATTCTCCTTCTGTATCTAGTAAAATTGTAGCCATATCAGCTTTTTGGAATTGAGCAATTATTCCTGAAACAGTAGTAGATTTACCCCCACCGGTTGTACCTAAAATTCCAAGATGGCGAGGAAAAACTGATTTTTTTACAGGAATTTTAATTTCTAAGTCTTCGTAGCTATCAGCTAAACCTAATCGAATTTCACCCCCAATTTTTAGCACTTGCTCTGCTTCAGGCTTATCTAAAATAAATACAGGACTATTAGGAAGAGGTCTTCGTCTGGGCGGGATAACTTTTTTAATAAAAGATTTTTCGTTTTTGTCTTGTGTATTCTCCTTTTTATCTTGTAGTTCTTCCTTTTTATCTTGAGCTTTTTTTTCTGCATCTTGCAATTCTTCCCCAATAATTTCAACATTAATTCGTCCATGATATTGAGGCAAGAAAAGTCCTCCCTTAACTGTTGCCGTAATAACAACAGGTGCATCTGCTTTAATGCCATCAGGTTCAGCAAACGGCCCCTTGACAATAGCTCCTAAATAATTTCTCTCATCTTTTAGACTTTTAATTCGTACAAGAGCTTGTCTGGGAGTATCTTGAATTTTTTCCTTGGGCAATAAGACGGTAATTATATTGTCCTCACTATTGGGCATATCGTACATTGTCCATCCTACACATCCTTCGTGTTCTGGTGATAATTGCCATTCACCACCAGCCATTTTTGCTTCCAAATCAATCGATTCTAACGCTTCTTGTGGAACAGACTGGACAAAATCATCAGTAATAGAAACTGAAGAATTATTTGATAGAGAATTTTCGATTGAGGGATTCATTTTTAGTCTCCTTAAAATTAGATAGTGAACAAGTTAAAGAACCAATAGTCTGAAATTGACATCTTCAATTTTTAAGTTTTCACAAACTCCCTAGTTTGACGCTCTGTGAAATATTGAAAAGGTGTAGGCGTATTTGAATACGCTAATTGAGTCGCTGTCTTAAATGTGTCCGCCCCAAAAGTGGTGCTACAGATACTATCTGCGAGATCAATTAGCATTGGAAATCCTCGATGTTCGTGTAGGATACTATCAGCCATTGCAATTAAAGCGGCTTCATGAGCATGGTCAATATGAGCAAAGAACACTTGAGCCGGTGCTGCACTAGACACTCGATATATTCCCCTAATGATTTTTTGGGATTCATTATTAGAAAACTTTCTAAGTTCAGGTAAATATTCAGCCCATTGACCTGTAAAATGCCCATCAAGAACGTTGTCCGTAAATCGTTTAGACGTTTCGACAATGGCATATTCTAAAGGTCTTAGAGCGTTGCCAATCGTTAACAATGCTCGGTCTGATGTCGAACTAGGAATAAAAACAAACTTTTTGTGAGCGACTAAATTTTTTAGCACTTTAAGGCTTCTCTTAATAAGTTCTGGCATTCCTGAACCGGTTAGCAACTCGTAAGCAATTGGGTTTCCGTGACCCATACGCCAAGGAGCTTGACACATATTTACTAGCACCGCCCGTTCAGCATAAGTCATAATTCCTCTTCGAGCTAAATTGCTAAGTTTATCTCGTTTACTCTCGGAAATATCAAAACCATCTCGCTTCCACCGATTGTCTAGTAATTCTAGGGCTTCTTCCACTGGATCTAGCCCTTTGACTCTCAAATCCCGACGATAAAGATGATGAACATAAGCTCCTTGCTTTCCTTGATATGAAATAGTGCAAATACCAATTTGAGCAATCGTTAGTGCCAAAGTGTCATGCGAGACAGATGTTCCGTCGCACGCTTCTATATAACCGGGGAAAAGAATTTTTTTATGTACCTGCTCAATCTGTTCAGGAGTTGCTTGATAAATTCCTGCGTTTTGAGGCGCACTCGGACGAGTACCAAGTCGAGGAAAAACTTCTTGACGAATCCGTTGACGAATCCTATTTTCTTGATTGACAGCTTCTTCAACCTCTTTTTCTAAACGCTCATAAAGATAGGACAAATCTTCGCTAGGTAGCCAAGTATTCAAGTCTAGGGCTTGAATAAGCGATTCTCCAAAAGCTTCTTGAAATTCATCAGACTCAATAGGCAAATCTTCACTATTTGACGCATTTTCTGGGTCACATTCAGTTGAAAAGTCTGAATCATTTTCTTCATCAGAAGTGGATTGAGAATTTTTTCCGATTTCCTCAGTTGTCTTGTCTCTAGCAGCTAACAAAACTCCTTGAGGGTTAGAGCGATAAATTGACCGCTTTTTGTTTAAGTTTTGGGTTGCTTTATAGGCATCAACCTCACGAAATATCTTAGCCAGTTTATGAGGATTAGCCCCTGTATGGTTAGCAATACGTTCAACACCTGTTCTAAAGAGTAATGGATCTTGAGTGTTAGGTTGTCGGCATAAAGCTAACTTTGGAATATCTTTCTCGTCAATCTCTAAATAAGATGCTAATTCTTGACGAGTAATTTCCTCAAAAGAGCAGTATTGCTGTAGAACTTCTGACACAAAAAAATCATCTTGAGCAAATTGCTCGGCTACTCTTTCTAGATAATCTTGCAAATTAACCATGATTTTCCTCCATTTTTCTTAATAATCTTGCGACTTTCTTTTTTATTCTGTCTTTATGTTGCTTGACAAGTTTTCTTTGCTCAAATTCTGTTTTTTCTTCAAGATTGAGTAATTCGACATAATTAACGGTTGCCCGTTCTTCTTGTTGAAAGATTAGTTGATACAGTTGCCAATCAAGATTTGATAATTCTTGGCGCAGTATTTTTTCAAATGATTCAATTTGTTCTCTATCTGCTAAGGTATCTAGCATACTCTTTCCACTGTGACAAATTTCGGATTCTAAGCTTTGCTGAATCGTTTTTTCTCTATTGCGCCTCCTTGATTCTTTATCTAGCTTATTTTTCAAGTCTCCCTCAGCAGACATCTTTAAATAGTTCAGTAAACTTTTTTCCCGATTGGGTTGATAGGTAGTAGGACGCTTGAGGTAGTTTTGCATAGCTTCTGTTACGGCATCATAGATTAAATGGTCATCGTGAATATTGGGATAACGATATTGCAAGTGCTGAATTATCGCCTCAGCAAACGAGCAAAATAGCTGAGATGGGGCATTTTCATGCCCGTCTAATATTTTTTGATGAATTTTTTGACCTAAATCATCAAAATCGTCTGACGACATTACTCCTCCTAGCATTTTTTCGATGCACTCCTTGTAGTTTGCATACGCCTCCTTTCCTTATCTTCTAAGCAAGTGGACATCACAAAAATTGTGGCTTCTACTGACTTATTCCGAAACCACGCCCAAAGTTCGACAAATTTTTCAGAAAAAATTTTTAGATATTTAGCCAGTCTCTAAATGAGGAATCACCATACCATTCTCGGTATAACCATTTATTGTACTCTTCAGCGATTTTTAAGGGTAAGCCAAAATTATTGGATAATATATCTGTTATTAGGGCTTTTTTCAGGATAGAAGATTGTATTAGTCCGTTTTTCTCTACTGATTGCCTCACTTCATCTGCCGGAGCTAGGAGTTCTAGGGCTAACCGGTCTGCTCGGTCTTCTATCTCAATGGATTGACTCGAACTAAGAGTTCCATCTTGTAATCTTTCTATTAAGTTGATGTATGGTCCAATTGTAATATTGCTTAAAATAGCTGTGATTCGCTCATCTATAGTAATCTCTCTGATACCGTCAAGTACCTCAACAATTTCCTGACCAGCTTCTGCAATTGCCTTTTGTCGAGGTTGTTGGTAGTCAAGAATAAAATGTGCAACTTCATGAGCTAAAGAAAACCGTTGTTCATTCAGAGAATCTGTTTCATCTAAAAATATATGTCCACCTCCTGCATAGGCCACTAAACACCCATGAAGACGGGAACTGCTATTTTGACTAGCGATAGAAAGTGGTATATTCCATCGTTCTAAATCAGTAGCAATATGCTTCAACTGAAGACAGGGATATTTGTAGATAGATACAGGTAAAGCAAAAGAAACATCATTTTCCAGACAACGAGGAAACGGCTCTAGCTTTCCTACACAAGTCCAGAAATATTCTACTGCTTGTATAAGCCACCCTTCAGGCATAAACTTTGACTTTTATTGACTAAATGATTTATTTCACAATAGTAAATTTTAGTACATCTGTGAAGTCTATGAATTTTTTAATATTTATTATTAAAAATAATTGTCTAATATGGTAAGCTATGGTATGCTAAAAATAGCGGAACTAAAATTATTTTTATGACTATATCATCCGTTAAATTTATTGAAGAAAAACCAACAAAAAAAAATCATGACAATTATGATGGAAGTTGGGACTTTTGGGGTCAAGATACTCAATACTCTACTCATGTAATTCATTCTTATGTAGCGTCTCTCATCCCCCAAGTTCCTAGAAAAATACTTGATATTTATGCTAATTCAGAGACTCGAATTCTAGACCCATTTGTTGGTGGAGGGTCAGTTGTTGTAGAATCTTACCTAAAAAATATAAATTCTAGTGGCTTTGATATTAATCCTTTAGCCCAAATAATATCAGCAGCAAAAACAACACATATACCTTTTGAAATATTACAAAAAATTGAAGTTAATATTGACGATATTTTTTGTCAAGCTCAGTTTTCTTTCGTACCTAAACCTAAAAACTTTCAAATGGAATATTGGTTTAAACCTTATATGTTTGAGCCATTATCAAAGCTCAAAAGTGCCACTCAAGAAATAGTAAACAACTCTCCTGATGAATATCAAGAAAAAATTAAAAATCTTCTTAGTTGTATATTTTCAAATACAATTAGAAGTGTTTCTTTGACGTATAGAAATGAAATTAAACTTAGAAGACTTCAAAATGAAGATTTACGCAAATTCAATCCTGATGTATTTCAGATATTTAAAGCAAGAATGAGTCAAGCTTTTGAGCGAGTTAGTCATTTGCCTCCTACTCATAAACCTGCTCATGTTTATCAAGGAGATGTGAGACTAATTTTGGAAGAAGATAACAGTTTTGACTTAGTTATTACTTCTCCTCCTTATGGAGATATTAGAAGAACAATACCCTATGATACTTTTTCTAGAAATATGCTTTATTGGTTAGGTTATCCAGAGGCTGAGATTAAAAACATAGCCAAACTTTCTTTAGGCGCAAAAAGCAAAGTTAGTATGCCTCCTATAAGTAAAACCCTTCTTAATGCTCTTAATATGATGGAAGACTTACAGCTAATGAAGGAAGCTATTTGGTTTTATAATGATTATTATGAAGCTTTTAAAGAAATCACCAGAGTTACGTCTCAACGAATTATAGTTGTTATCGGACATCGAATTTTAAATCATGTGCTTTTTGATAATGCGGCTATTCTCACAGAATTAATGACGGATCTTGGTTGGTATTTAGAAAAATCTTATCAACGGAAAATTAAAGGTAAAAGAATTCATCCAAAAATGGCTTTTGGGTATAACTCTAAAGGTGGCACGATTGATACTGAGTCAATTCTCGTTTTTGCTCCCAATAGTTGATCCATTAGACAGGTTAAATCTTTACTGATAGGATCTTAAGTCTGTCCGAAAATTTAATTTCTAATAGCTCGTACTCACGGCAAGCTTATGATTCAAAATTCGACTCTCGGCAAAATCATGGTTCAATGTCATTCTAAAACCTGAGAGCCGTTCAACGATAGAATCAGGGTTATAGAAGAAGAAGCGGCAATGTTATAATTCAACTGGTGGCAAGGTTATGGGTAAAGTCACAGAGGTTATCATTTAAAGTTTGAGTTTGCCGCATCGGCAAGGTTATGCCTGAAAAATAAACGGCAAAGCTATGCCTGGAAAACTTCAAGTTAAATGGACTTGCTTGGGTATATAGTCGTTTCAAATAAGTTTGAGACACTTCTACCTAAGTTAATTTCTTGATAACATAACCCTAACTTTAAATACGTGAGTTCGATGGGGGGA
>JBFRWB010000202.1:0-2975 GCA_051439375.1 Microcystaceae cyanobacterium | reverse complement strand
GGATGCGATCGTGGAGTGGAAAGTACGGGGTATTCGAGGGGCAACGACTGTCACAGAAAACAGTAAAGAAGCTATACAACAAGCAGTGACTGAGTTGTTGAATATGATCGAAACCCATAATCAACTCGACCCTGAAGATATCGTTAGTGTCACCTTTACGGCAACTCAGGATCTTGATGCTATTTTCCCTGCTGCGATCGCCCGTCAACATCCCCACTGGCAAGATGTTCCCCTCCTAGATGTCCAACAAATGTACGTTGAGGGGAGTCTAGAACGCTGTATAAGAGTCCTGATTCACGTTAATACTCCAAAACCTCAAAAAGAGATTTCTCACGTCTATTTACGGGATGCTTGCAATCTTCGTCCTGATCTATGTATGAATCATCTCTTAAAACCTATACCGAAAGAAGGACTATCACCAGTATGGGAAAAAATCGATGAATTGGGGGAAGATAAAGAACAACCTTCAATGGAAGGAATTACAGAAATGGTTAAAAAAGTGCGCTCTTCTAGATCATCTGTGACAAAATCACATAAATAGAAGCTAAAAGCCTTGTTTTTAAAAGTTATCAGGCTTACAAAAACTTTATTTTTATAACAATAACAATAAAGTTTTTGTATTTACAGGATCTCGTCTATATCAAAGGTTTAGAGATGATTAGCTACTAATTTATCATACTCAGTCTAGAAGAGCCAAGAAGTGAGAGAGCAAATAGCCAAAAATGAACGTATTACTTGATACTAATATCTGGATTTCGGGTTTATTATGGGGAGGCAATCCCAGAAAAATTATTAACTTAGCAGAACACCAAGAAATTGCTGTTTATACCTCTTTACCCTTATTGGATGAATTACGAATCACTTTAACCTATCCTAAATTTCATCATCGTTTACAACAAATGACAATCACAGTTGATTATCTTATGACACAAGTCAACAATATTACAGAATTATGTCAACCTATTGCCCTTGATAATATTCCCGAATTGCGAGATCCTAACGATCAAATTGTTTTAGAAACAGCCGTAACAATTCCTGTTCATTTCATCATTTCAGGAGATTTAGATTTATTAGTTTTAAGAGAATTTCAAGGAATACAAATTCTGACATCCTCTCAATTCTTAGAACGATATCAACAAACATAACTTAACCCACAAAATATGACAGATCCTTCTACCATAAACATTTTAATCAGTAACGATGATGGTATTTTTGCCCTTGGTGTTCGTACCTTAGCGAATACCCTAGCTCTAACGGGTTATAACATAACTGTTGTTTGTCCAGATCGAGAACGTTCAGCAACCGGTCACGGACTCACCCTTCATCGTCCTATTCGCGCTGACATTGTCGAAGACTTTTTTAACCCGAAAATTACTGCTTGGTCTTGTTCAGGAACCCCATCAGACTGTGTTAAACTAGCCCTGAGTACCTTAGTAGACACTCGTCCTGATTTTATCGTTTCTGGTATCAATCACGGCTCAAACTTAGGCACAGATGTCTTATATTCTGGTACGGTTTCCGCAGCGATGGAAGGCATTATTGAAGGTATTCCCAGTGTAGCCATGAGTTTAGCCAGTTTTTCCTCACGGGAGTTTCAACCAGGGGCTGATTTTGCTTGTCGTTTAATCCAACAATTAAGTGAACATCCTTTACCCCAAAGTACCTTACTCAATGTCAATATTCCTCCCGTTGCTGCTGATGCGATCGCAGGAGTAATGTTAACCCGTCAAGGGTTACGACGTTATATTGAAAACTTTGAAAAACGCTTTGATCCGAGGGGGAAAAGCTACTATTGGTTAGCAGGAGAATTAGTAACGGAAATAGAACAACCCAATCATATCCATCTTCCTCCAGAGATTCCCACGGATGTACAAGCAATTCAACAAAATTACATCACACTGACTCCTTTACAGTACAATCTCACCGATGTTGCTAGTTTTGAGTATTTACACGGAAATCAATGGTTCGATAATTATCTCAACTAAGCCAGTCAATTTCTGATGACAATTTGTGATATTCTAATGCAATCGCAGCCTGAATTTAAAACCATGTCCTCCTTTGAATATAATCAAGAAAGCGATTCAGAAGATATTGAGCGTCTCACATTAACCGATGAGAAGGGTAACACCCTCGATTGTTATGTAGAAAATGCCATTGAAGGAAGTGACGGCACTTATTTATTATTAATGCCGGTTGATATTCCTGTGGTGATTTTAGCTTGGGATAATGAGAATGAGGATCTTGAAGACAGCGAAAACATGACTAATGCTATTTTGTTAGAAGAGCAAGGGGAAATTGAAACAATTTTTCCTGATGCCAAAGCAGTTTTAGCTGAACTAGATTTAAGTCTGAAATTAACGGCGTTTACCTTAACGGTAACAGGGGAACTGCCTCCCATAGAAGATGATGGTATTTTAACGTTAGAATTAGAAACTGACGGACCATCTTTAGATTCAGAGGAGTTACAATTTTTAAAAGATTTTTATCATCAAAAACAAAAATACTCAATTTATACTCCTTTATCCCCTTTACTCTTTTTAGCCAGATATAATTTATTAGGAAAAGTTGATTTAATATCTCCTGAAGATGAACAAATGCAAACCATTTTAGAAGAACTATTATTTGATGATATAGAAGATTAACTCAAAGGTTTTCAGTTGTATCCTTATATTTTCTAGGGTAGGTTACATATTGATCAAGATAATAGAGTTTAAAATCTGGCTTTTGAAAGGGAAAAGTTTTTGGCACTGAGCGCAGCCGAAGTGCCAACATAGGGTGGCTTGCCCTGCTCGCCCTGAGCCGAGTCGAAGGGAGCCGAGTCGAAGGGAGCCGAGATGTTGGGGAGGCTTATCTCTGGGGGCGCTAAAAGAAGGCTATCCTGAATCACTGGGATCGCACCGCAATCCTCGTCTCAAAAACAACTTCTAACTTCTGACTTCTGTTCGCTAGAGCCGGAGCGGAGCGAGGAACTTCTG
>JBFRWB010000201.1:0-27798 GCA_051439375.1 Microcystaceae cyanobacterium | reverse complement strand
ATTAGCCTTTGTATGGCAGAACAAATTTCTCAAGAAGGTATGCACAATCATGCTTACCAATACATGATCGAAACTATTATTCCAGTTGAAAAAAGAGATGATGTTTATGATTTTTGGCGGACTGATTATGTTTTAAAAGACCGTTGTGAATTTATTGCAGGGCTTTACCAAAAGTACATTAATCAACCTAGTACCGAGAATTATTTTATCTCTTTGATGGCAGATTATCTATTAGAAGGGCTATATTTTTATAACGGGTTTATTTACTTTTATAATTTAGCTTCTCGGATGTTGATGCCCGGTTCTGCTGACATTTTTAAGATGATTAATCGAGACGAATTAAGCCACGTTAGATTGTATCAAAAAGTTATCCCTGAAGCAATGAAAACCTTTAATTATTCCTCTGATCAAATTTATGAAATGTTTGATACGGCGGTTCAACATGAATGTCGCTGGACTAACCATATCATTGGTAATAACATCTTAGGAATCACTGAAGAAAGTACGGAACAATATACGAAATATTTAGCTAATATTCGTTTGCGTTCCATTGGTCTTGATCCTCTTTATACTGATTCAAAATACGCGAAAAGTCCTTATACTCATTTAGAACGGTTTTCTGATACAAAGAAAGAAGGCAATACTAAAGCGAATTTCTTTGAGGCAACCGTTACCAGTTATATGATGTCTTCGGGGTTAACAGGTTGGGATGAAATTTAGTTAATCAATTGCTATTAGGATGGGTTAGACAATATTAGCTCATCCTTTTGAATATTATTATTAAAAACTAAATCAAGAAAAAAAATTATGAATCGCAATGAATTTGAGGAATTAGAAGCCCTTGAACGCCCTTTGCAAGAAGTTGAACGTCAGCTTCTTGAATTGCGTGAGGATAAGAAAAAGTTAGAAGATCGTCAGAATCAGTTACGCATTGGATTGTGCTTTAATATTTGCTATTCTTTGCTCAATTTCTGCTTTTTCACGTTCTAATTCAGCTATTTTTTGCTCAAAGAGCTTAATTTATTCAATAATTTCTTGTTTACTGATTTTTCTGCCATATAGTTCTATTTCCTTGTCTTGCAATGTTTGTAAGATAGATTCGACGGATGTTTTTAGATCAGACGGATCATCAAGTTTAATGCCTAATTTTAGCAAAATATCAACGGTCTTTAAGACATTCTCTTTATAGATTGCTTCTGAATCGTTTTGCTTAAATTCTGTCAATTTTAGAAGTTCTTGTAAATTCATAGTCAAAAAAAGGGGGTCACTTACGCTTATTATATCTAAGTTGATTTTTATCTAGGAGGAATGGGAAGACGATTCAGTATTTGTTGATAATGTCTCCACTAAGGTATAAAAGAGTCCATCAGGGAAATAAAGCGATGATTATGACTAGGTTCAATGAGATGGGTCATTTCGTGAACAAGAACATATTCTAGACATTAATTTTGAGTACGTACCTTTCTCCCCATACATAGTGGCTTTCACGATTAATGTACTCTCTGGGAGTCTCTCGTTCTTGTATTTGCAGTTTATACTATTACCTTTTGCTATTTATCACTACCGAAACGACCATCTAAAAAATCGCCAATTCTTCCCACTGCTTCCCTTAGTCTATCAATATCATGAACCAACGCAAACCGAACATATCCCTCTCCTGATTTACCAAACCCCGCGCCGGGTGATGCTGCAACCCCTGTTTTAGCCACCAATTGACAACAAAAATCCACCGAATTCGCTTGCCAAGGTTCGGGTAATTTTGCCCAAATATAAGAAGTTGCAATGGGAGTCGGTACTTTCCAACCGATGTCATCTAAAGCTTTAATAAACCCATCTCGCCGTTGTTGATAGGTTTTAACCGTTTCTTTTACGCCACTTTGATCCCCTTCCAAAGCAGTAATTGCCCCCCGCAAAATCCCTAAATACTGATTAAAATCAATCACGGATTTTACCCGTTTCAACCCTTGAATTAGTTGCCTATTTCCCACAGCAAAACCAATACGAAAGCCCCCCATATTGTAGGATTTAGAAAAAGTAAAAAACTCAATAGAAACGCTTTTTTCTGGGTCGGCTTGTAAAATTGAAGGAGGCATAGACATTCCCTCAAAATAGACATCGAAGTAAGGAAAGTCATGAACCAAGACCAAATCATTAGCTTGGCAAAAGCTCACTGCTTCTTGAAAAAAGCTTAAAGGTGCGATCGCAGAAGTGGGGTTATGGGGATAGCTCAACACCATCATTTTCGCTTGTTCTAACACCGCAGGTGGAATATCGGCAAAAACGGGTAAAAATTGATTCTCCGCCAAAATAGGCATGGCGTAAATTTGTCCCCCTGCGAGATAAACGCCCCCTGCATGGGAAGGATACCCCGGATCGAGTAATAAGGCAAAATCCCCCGGATTAAGAATCGCTAGGGGTAAATGTCCCGTTCCTTCTTGACAGCCAATGAGGGGTAAAACCTCTGTTTCGGGGTCAACGGTTACACTATAACGCTTTTGATACCACTGAGCGGCAGCAATACGAAAATCCCTTGTCCCATGGAAGAGCAAATAACGGTGGGTAAAGGGATCTTGTAAAGACTGGGCAATAGTTTCTAAAACAGGCGCAGATGTAGGTAAATCAGACGATCCCAAGGACAAATCAATAATATCGAGTCCTTTAGCCTGTGCTTTAGCTTTTGCCTCATCCATGTCAGCAAAAACGTTATGTTCGAGAGGGTATAACCGTTGGGCAAATTGCATTATTTGGGTAGGAGGTATTAGGTGTTAGGGACGAGGTATGAGGTAGGAGGTAGGAGGTATTAGGTGCGAGGTACTATCGGTGTGAGGGTTTAAATTTCTAAAACCCAAAACCTAAAACCCGAAACCTGATACCCGAAACCTCTCCTTAATTCAAGTTTCCGTCAAGAAAAGCCTTTAATTGAGGTTTAGTGATTGCACCTTCGTGGGAAGCGACGATTTGATCATTTTTAAGCAGTCTTAAAGCTGGTACACCTTCTACCTTATAAGTTTTAACTGTATCGGGGTTCGGATCAACTTCTAGCTTAAGGACTTTTAAGCGATCGCTATATTCCTGTGCTGCCCATGCAATAGAGGGGGACACTAAGCGACAAGGGCCACACCAACCTGCCCAAAAATAGACGAGAATGGCTTTATCTGGGCTATTGGCTTCCTGTTCAAATTCTGAATCAGTAATTTCAATCACGCTGCTCACAGCTTTTTTCCTCAACAATTAATATTAGACAAATAAGAGAAGTTTAAGGATGACAGAAGCATCCAACGCAACAATAATGGGCGCAAACTCTGCGCCCCGATAGATTATAAATTATCTAACTGTTTTCGTAGTTCTTCGAGTTCTGCATCAACCACTTGATTGCCCCCCGCAGAGGTGCTGTCTTTTGTCCCTTCTATGAGTTTAGGTTCTTCCATTTGGGCTTTTAACAGGGCTAATTCATCGTCAACACCACTTCCTGACTCTAATTCAGCAAATTGCTGTTCTATCCCGAACCCTGCTAATTCTCCTACCGCTTGAGAACGGGCTTCCATATCTAGTACCTTATTTTCCATACGCTCAAAGGCCGAGGTTGCGCTACTTGGATCAATTCCACCCACAGTTTTCTGTAACTCTTCATTGGCTTTTGCTGCTTTAGCACGAGCAATGAGCATATTTTTCTTAGTTTTGGCTTCTGAAATTTTACTTTCCAAGGCCATCAAGTTACGACGCAGGGTATCAACTTGTTGGGTTTGGGAGTCTAATTGTACTTTTAGCGTCGCTGCTGTATCACCAAAGTTTTTCTTACGAGTCAGTGCTTCTCTGGCCAAATTCTCATCTCCTTTAGACAATGCAAGTTTAGCCCGTTGTTCCCATTTGCCGGCTTCACCCGCGTTTTGGTTATACTGTTGTTCAGTGCGCTTTTGTTCAGCGATCGATCGAGCCACAGCTTGACGCAGTTGTATTAAGTCTTCCTGCATATCAATAATAGTTTGTTCCAGAACTTTCTCTGGATCTTCGGCTTGGCTGACCATATCGTTTAGGTTAGCGCGGACGACTCGACTCAGGCGATCAAATAATCCCATAATGCTGTTGATCCTCTCGGAATAACGAAGTAAAGTTAAGAGATTCAGGCTAATAATAAGGATAAGCCTGATCAGTTAATAATTGCGATTTCTATTCTATTGTGCCATTTTATCCTATCCACAGGGATTAGAAAATTTTCTGTTCGATACTATCAATTTTTGAGACGCTTACTAACCTTGCTTTCCTTAAAGCAACAAAGACCTTTTAGGGTATTAAATTGAATAATTTGTTTACTTTAGAAGTTATACGACTTAAAATGCGTGAAAACAACTAAATAATGACATTTAAAGAGGATTTAACCTAGTAATCTAAGTTACCTTCGCTAATTTCTAAAAGTTGACAATCATAATTGCAGGAGCTAAGAACTTCTGTTGTCATCTCAATCGCTGTTTGAATTTTTTGCGAGAGATCCGCACTTGGTTGACACGAAGAGGTTTCAACTATCTCCGATAATTGGCTGAGGGTATAAACGAGGGTATCAATGTCTTTTTGTAAATGACTCATAGCTATATTTTGGTAATGAAGACAATCCATTTGCTTGTGTTCCTTAATCTTAATGGAAATCTGCCCCGTTTTCAGTGAGATAGCCTCGATTTTTCAGGTGATAGTTATCACAGTTTAGTTATGCAAAGCTCAGAAAAAATATCTTTCTTGACAGAAGTTTATATAACTTTATATTTTCCCAAAAATCTTTCGAGTATTTTCAGGATTCAATGTAGCCATTCACGATAGAAGAAGCATCAGTAAAAAGTTGTCAACATGATATAATAGGAAGAAAAGTAACAGAAGAAACCTAACGAATGAGAGAAATAGGTTATCGTAACTTAGTTAAAGATTCTACTTTCAGTGATTTATTCTTTTTAGGAGAAACAGATGGAACGGTTTACATGGGATCAATCTTTAAGTACTGGACATCCGACAATGGATGCTCATCATAAAGAGCTATTTTATGCCATTAATGACCTTGCTGATGCAGTTGAACAAGGAAAAGGCGAAAGTGCCATTAAAAAACTCTTAGTTTTTATGGGTTATTATGCAGAATGGCATTTTGAAAAAGAAGAAAACTGCATGAAAGACCATCATTGTCCTTTAGGTGAAGCGAATAGTAAAGCCCATCAACAATTTTTACAAACCTTTAAAAACCTCAGTCAAGAATTAAAAGAAAAGGGTGCAAGCAATGAATTTGCTACCAGAATACATGGTATTCTATCCGAGTGGTTAGTTGATCATATATTAAAAATTGATGCAACTAACTTAAAAGCTTGTGCTAATACTGGAAAGTAATAAGTAATTTCAGTGATCAGTTACCAGTAATCAGTAATCCGTACTTCTAGTTAAAGCAAGAGGATTAAAATGGGTCATCTTCTTTTTTTGTTCTCTTAAAAGAGGAGGATTTAAACCCAAATTTTTTGGTAATAAGTGATAAGTAATAAGTTTAACCTCTGGTTGAGTTAAGATAAATAGGTTGTGATTCCTTAAGATTATTGTGCCAGAATTACCAGAAGTCGAAACAGTCCGTCGGAGTTTAAATAAACTAACTGTCGGACATACCATACAGGGTGGAGAGGTTTGTTTAAACCGTAGTTTGGCTTATCCTGACTCAGACTCCGAATTTTGGTCAAAAATAACAGGATTATGCTTTTTAGAATGGCGTAGAAGCGGAAAATATTTATTAGCTACTTTAGGCGATCAAAATCAGCAACCCCAAGGGGGAATCGGGGTTCATTTACGGATGACAGGTCAATTATTATGGATAAATCAGGATAAAGACCTGTCAAAACATACTAGAATCCGTTTTTTTTGCGAAAATAAACAAGAATTACGCTTTGTTGATATTAGAACCTTTGGCAAAATTTGGTGGATTCCGCCAATGGTATCCCCTGAAAAAATCATCACTGGCCTGCAAAAATTGGGCTTAGAACCCTTAGAAAAAGACTTTACAGCAGAATTTCTGAAAAAATCATTTGAACGCCGTCAAAGGGCAATTAAAACTATCTTACTCGACCAAACTATTATTGCAGGACTCGGAAACATTTATGCCGACGAATCTCTCTTTAAAAGTGGGATTGCGCCAACTGCGATCGCATCTCAACTGACTCTACCTCAATTAGAACAACTTAAATCAGCCATTATAGAGGTCTTAGAACAGGCAATTGAAAAAGGAGGAACGACTTTTAGTGATTTTAAAGATTTAACAGGAATTAACGGTAATTATGGTGAAATTGCATTAGTTTATCGTCGAACAGGTCAACCTTGTCGAATTTGTGGTACAACCATTGAACGGATTAAATTAGGAGGACGCTCTACCCATTTTTGTCCTAATTGTCAATCAACTTAACAGTTAACAGTATATTTACTATTTATTACTTACTATTTATTACTTATTATTTATTTCTTGTGACTAACTCAAAAAAAGCTGCTCGTTCCCTTGCTGGAATCGCTGGAATTGTTGCTATTGCCACCTTAATTAGTAAAGTTTTTGGACTATTTAGAGAACAGGCCATTGCTGCTATTTTTGGTGTTGGCCCCGTTGTTAATGCTTATGCTTATGCTTATGTCATTCCGGGGTTTTTATTAATTTTACTAGGAGGAATTAATGGACCCTTTCATAGTGCATTAGTCAGTGTTTTAGAAAAACAAGATAAGTCAAAAGCTGCACCTTTAGTTGAAACAGTAACCACCTTAGTCAGTGTTGCTTTATTATTAATTACTATTTTTCTTGTTGTTTTTGCCCCGAATTTAATTGATTTACTTGCCCCCGGTTTAGAACCAATTACCCGTGAATTAGCCATTGAACAATTAAGAATTATGTCACCCTTAGCTCTGTTAGCAGGGTTAATTGGTATAGGGTTTGGCACATTAAACGCATCCGACCAATATTGGTTACCGAGTATTAGTCCTTTATTTTCTAGTGTATCAGTTGTGCTAGGGGTGGGTATTTTAGCATGGCAATTCGGAGAACAAATTAATACGCCTCAATATATTAAACTGGGTGGATTAGTCTTAGCGGGGGGTACATTAATTGGGGCAATTTTACAATGGATAGCTCAATTATTTGCCCAGTGGAAGTCGGGAATGGGGACATTAAAATTCCGTTTTGACTGGCGAATTCCGGGAGTAATAGATGTCTTAAAAGTTATGGCACCAGCGACCTTATCTTCTGGAATGTTGTATATTAATGTGTCAACGGATTTATTCTTTGCGTCTTTTATTGAAAATGCTGCGGCGACCATGCGTTATGCTAACTTTATTGTCTTAACACCTGTTGGCATTCTTTCTAATATGATTCTTGTGCCATTTCTTCCTGTTTTCTCTCGTTTAGCTGCCCCAGAAAATTGGACAGAATTAAAGATTCGTATTCGTCAAGGAATGATTTTAACTGCGTTAACCATGTTACCTTTAACGGCTGTTTTTCTGGCGTTAGGGAAGCCAATTATTCGCTTAATTTATCAAAGAGGTGCATTTACTGCTTCAGATTCTCAGATAGTTGTTCCCGTTTTAATGGCTTATGGAGTGGGGATGTTTTTCTATTTAGGAAGAGATGTTTTGGTGAGGGTATTTTATGGCTTAGGGGACGGTGAAACCCCTTTTAGAATTAGTGTAATTAATATTTTTCTCAATGGCTTATTAGACTTTCTCTTGGTGAATTCTTTTAAAACTCCCGGTATTGTTTTAGCAACGGTAGGAGTCAATATTATTTCAATGGTTATTTTCCTATATCTATTAAATAATCGTTTGAATGGACTTCCCTTGGTTGAATGGGGGCAAACGTTACTTAAATTAGTTGGATGTAGTGTTATTGCAGGATTCGCTGCTTGGGGGGTAAGTTTTGGATGGGAAGCAACGATAAAAGATGAGAATTTAATTTCTCAAATTATACAATTGACCTTGGGAACAGGAACAACTTTTTTGATTTTTGGCTTATTGGTGATGCAGTTAAGGTTACCTGAGTTTGAAATGTTAACAGGAAAAATTTTACAGCGTTTTCGTAAAAGTTAGTGTATAATCTCCAAGCATATTAACCAATTGAAAAAATAAACATGGGATTTTTAAATACATTTAATCAGTTTTTAAGTCGATATGACCGAGATTATCGATATAATCAATTAATTGAAGCCTCTTTAGCGGCTGCTGCTTTAATCGCTTCAGCAGACGGAGATATTAGCTTTGCTGAATTAATGGCCAGAGACTATATCACCGAAAGACTATCTGAGTTGCAGTCTTTAGAGGTTGGGGATGCAGTAGAGACGTTTCGTTTGTATGCAGAAAAATTAGAAACTTATCCTGATAAAACTAAACAACAAATTTTTAAACAGGTACAAACTTTATCCAAAGATAGGGAACTAGGGATTTTTTTAATTAGGATGGGGATTGTCTTAGCCAAAGCAGACCAAGAAATTAGTGATTCAGAACGGGAAATCTTAGATGAATTAGGGGAAGTTATTAATATCTCTTCTTCAGAAATCGAAGAATTAATTCAGCATCCCTATTAAACGCAGTGAACAGTTAACACCCAAAACCCAAAACCTGAAACCTGAAACTAGTACCTTGTTAAGTTTACTCGTAGTCGGTTCTCTGGGTGCATTAACTCGTCGTTTCAGTGATCAGTTATTGAAATGTATGAGGAGGGTTTAAGGTTTAAAGACCGTCCTTTTTTAAATTATGAACTATAAATTTCGTAACCCACGCCTAAGATTATTATGGAACAATGATCTTTCTTTTATTCAATATGATGTATCATATAGCGTTAGGCTTAAAGTACAGTACAGTGGGAGGGGCAGTCTTCGGATTACTCCTCGGAATCCCGTACTGGGGAATCGTCGGATTTATGGGCGATGGTTCAGGAACAACTCACCATACTGTTATTGGTTTAATCCAATGTTTGATGGTAGGAGCATTAATAGGGATCATTTTAGGGTTAATCATTGGCTTTATTGGCGGCTTATTAATTTCACTATCTTAAATAGAAATCATTCCAAGGCACTGAGGAATCATTCCAAAATTATAAAACAGGAAACTCCCCTAACATCTTAACCTCTGGCTTTAACCAAAGATTCCACTGATCATCTACCTTTTCTTGGACATGACGAATCAGCCGAAAAACGTCAGCAGCCTTCGCTTGACCGCAATTAACGATAAAATTAGCATGACGTTCGGATACTTGCGCATCCCCAATTTGATAACCCTTTAACCCCAACTCTTCAATTAGACGGCCAGCCGCTTGGGGATAGGGATTGCGAAAGACACTGCCACAACTGGGCTTATCATAGGGTTGGGTGTTCTTGCGCCGATGTAAATTATGGGTACTTTCTGCCTTTACCGCTTCACGCTCAAACCCCGTTTTTAGCTGAAAAGTAGCTTCTAAAACGATTTTTTGCCCCCCTTGTAGGTTAGAGGTACGGTAATCATAGTCTAACTGATTTGATGTTAAAGTTTCTATCGTTCCATTAGGGGACATTACCACTGCTTTAACCAACGCATCCGCCGCACATCCCTCATGGGCTCCCGCATTCATCACCACTGCACCGCCAACAGTACCGGGGATACCTACTGCCCATTCTAAGCCACTCCAACCTCGTTTAGCAGCTTTCCAAGCAATTGTTTGGATAGACTCCCCTGCTGCTGCGGTAATTTGTCCGTTTTCTTCATCAAACTGACGATGACGCAGGTAACGAGTACTAATCACCAACCCTTCAATTCCCTTATCACTAATTAATAAGTTGGACCCCCATCCCAACAAGGTTAAAGGAAGCTGTCGTTGACTAAACCAGTCAAAGACGGTGTATAGTTCGTCCCTATTTTTAGGTGCAGCATACCATTGAGCATTTCCTCCCACCCGATAAGAAGTCATGGATGCAAGGGAAACTTGGGAAGTAATAAGTTCAGTATTGGGTGTTTGGAGTGTCAGCATAATTATTTTAGGTTTCAGGGTTTGGCGTTGAGTATTTTTAAGAAGAAAAAGAAGAAAGTAGCACAAGATAAGGATTAAGGCATAAATAAGTTTTGAAACAACGTCAAACCTTACTTTTGCCTTTTACCTTGTATTTATCCTGCTTTGGCTAAGTCTTGGACACAACTATTGCTATAAGCCAAAATTGACTCAGGAATCTTTTGATTAAGGTTTCCTGCCCCTAAAAAGAGGGTTAAATCCCCCGGTTGCAAAATCTCCGCCAAAAACTCTGGAATATTCCCTAAAACGGGTTGATAATAAACCTGATTATGTTGTGTTTTAATAACATCAACAACCTGTTGTCCCGATAATTGATGAGGGTTGCTTTCCCCTGCACTATAAATATCAGTAACAATCACAACATCAGCATGGTCAAAAACGCTGGCAAAATCCTCTAAAAAGGTAGCAGTACGGGTATAACGGTGGGGTTGAAACACTGCAACCACTCGATAAAAGTCTTTTTGATTGATTTTTTGGCGGGCTGAGGCTAAAGTAACTTGTAATTCTGTGGGATGGTGAGCATAGTCATCAACGAAGGTGACACCATTACTTTCCCCTCGCACTTCAAAACGGCGTTTTGCCCCTTTAAAGGTGGCTAAAGCATCTGCAATAATCGAGAAATCTACCCCTAATTTGCGAGCAACGGCAACGGTAGCTAAGGCATTACTAATATTATGTTCACCCAGAAGATTAAGCTCCATAATCCCTAGGTTTTTGCCTTTTTCCCAAACTTCTGCTTGAATACCGTGGCTGTGGTAAATAATATTGGTCGCAATATAATCAGCGTTTGTCTTGGGGTTTAAGCTGTAGGTAATATCAGGAACAAAGGTTTGCTTGATCGTTTCACAATCTAAACAACCCACCAAGATTTCACTATTTAAGACAAAGGTACGGAAAATATCAACAACTTCTGCTAAGGTTTTGTAATGATCAGGATGATCTAGTTCTATATTAGTAATCACGCCAATTTTAGGACAGTGCTTAACCAAAGAACCATCGGATTCATCGGCTTCAGCGACTAAATATTCTCCCTGTCCGAGATAAGCATTTCCCTTGATCGCTTCAATTTCACCCCCAATAATAACAGTGGGATCAAGTCCTGCTTCTAATAAAACATGACTAATGAGACTACTGGTTGTTGTTTTCCCGTGAGTACCAGCCACTGCAATCCCTTTAGACTCCTTGATTAAAGCCGCTAAAATATCAGAGCGATGGTAAATCGGGCAACCTTGCTCTTTGGCTGCTTGATACTCCGCATTGCTAGAACTAATAGCCGTAGAAACCACCACTTGAGGAAGGGATGGCTGAGTCGGTAAAGGACGGGGAGGGTTAGCAACGACAGGAATCGTTCCCTCAACTTTATTAATAAAATAGTCTAAATTGGTTTTTTCTTGGCGATTGAACACATTAACGCCAACTCGCTCTAATCTCTCTGTAATATGGCTCTTGCGTAAATCAGAGCCAGACGTGGGAATTTGTCTTTGTGCTAGGATATATGCGAGGGCTGACATTCCAATGCCCCCAACACCCACAAAATGGAAAGGCTTTCCACTAAAATCAACTATACTCACCGTTACACACTCCTCACCATAACGAAATTTAGCTAACTAGCTTTATGATAAAGGTAATGATAGCAAAAACCTAGAAATCGATCATCCCTTTCTTTTCAATGATAGAAGGCGATCGCACTCAAAAAGTTTCTTTATGACAAAAAATAGAGCCAAAATCAGGAAAGTTATTTATTGTGAAGTTTATCGTAATCTACCGACTAAGTATCAATTGTCCGTTAATATAAAGGAAATTGATTGTTAATGATTGATTTTGCTGACGTACCCCTTTGAGAGCAAACCTATGTTTAGCAGACAACCGAAAGAAACCGACACCCCTGAATCAATTGTAAATCCCTCTGTCCCTTCAGAGGAGATCACCACGGCCGAGGAGTTTCAAGAAATAATGGCTAACGTTTCCCCCGAAGAAAGTGAATCAGACGACACAGAAATTACCTCTGCTATTTCCCCTATGAATCAAACGAACCCAGAAATTGTTACGATTGTTGAAAAGATTAGTAATATCTTATCTCCTTACTTTATTGTTTTAGTTGGGCTTTTTCTCTATAAAAGTAATGTTTTCCTAGGAACAATCCTAATTATTGTCGGAATATTGTCTCTCCTTAAAATCTCATGGAAGGATATGACGCTTCTTTGGAAAAAACTAAAAGAAACCTTTAACGCTCAAGATACAGACTTTACCGCTTAGGATGACCGAATCATTAACCTATGAAAAAATTGGTAGCTTAATTTTAAGTGACTAGGGATTCCTTTTGGGTAATTCATAATTCAAAATGCAAAATTCGCAGATCAAAGCAAACAAGTTATTCTAATTGATAAATTAAGGTACAATGAAAAAATGTAATAAAACGAGTTAAATATGGCAGACTGGCAGCTTATCAACGGTAGCGTTACCGCCCCTAAAGGATATCAGGCAGCAGGGATTACCGCAGGACTGAAACCCTCTGGACTACCCGATTTAGCCCTAATTCTCTCCGATGTAGAAGCGATCGCAGCCGGAGTCTTTACTATGACTGAAGTTCGGGCGGCCTGTGTTGATTATTGTCGTCAACGTCTGCAAAAAAAAGCCAGTACCCGCGCTATTCTGGTTAATTCAGGACAGGCCAATGCAGCAACAGGGGAACTCGGTTGGCAGGATGCAGTCGAATCGGCTCAATTATTAGGGAAATCACTTAATATTGACCCTAACGATGTGCTTTTGGCTTCTACTGGCCTGATTGGTCAACGTATTAAAATGGAGGCTATGCGGACAGGTATTCCTCAAGTAGTAACTGCTTTGTCACCTGAAGGCGGAGATCAAGCAGCGCGATCAATTATGACGACGGATCTTGTTCCTAAGCAAATTGCCCTAGAAACCATGATTGAGGGAAGACCTGTGCGAATTGGAGGGATTTGTAAAGGTTCAGGGATGATTCATCCTAATATGGCAACGATGCTCGGTTTTGTGACCTGTGATGCTGCGGTTTCTACCAGTTTATGGCAACAAATGTTAAAACGAGCAGTGGATAAGAGTTTTAATCAAATTACAGTGGATGGCGATACTAGCACCAATGATACGGTGATAGCCTTAGCAAATGGTCAATCTCGCACCTCTGCTATTACGGAAATGGATAAAAATGGGCAAAAATTAGAAGCCATGTTAACAGAGGTGTGTCAATATTTAGCCAAAGCGATCGCCAGAGATGGGGAAGGGGCTACTTGTTTGATGGAAATTCAGGTAAGTGGTGCGGTGGATGATGAAGCAGCAAGACGTATTGCTCGAACGATTGCAGGATCTTCTCTGGTAAAATCAGCGATTTTCGGTCGAGATCCCAACTGGGGACGGATTGCAGCCGCAGCAGGACGAGCAGGGGTATCTTTTCATCAAGATGAGTTACAAGTTCAGTTAGGGGATTTTTTGATGATGGAAAATGGTCAGCCTTTAGAGTATGACAGAGATGCAGCGAGTAATTACATGAAACAGGCAGCAGAGGGGGCTTATTTACAGGAAGATACGGTTTTAATCTCGGTCTGTGTTGGAAATGGTTCGGGTGAAGGGGTTGCATGGGGTTGCGATCTCAGTTACGACTATGTGAAGATTAATGCGGAATATACAACTTAGTAGGAGAAGAAAACATGGCAGAATTAGCAGATTTTATGCCCCCATTAAATATTTCAACCGATGAACTAAAGAAATGGGGGGAGTTATGGCTTGGCAATCGTAATCCCGAAACAGGAAAAACCAAAAACCCTAACAGTTTTGATAGGCATCAATCTGTTAATTTTGCTTCTTTCATTGATCGTCAATTTGCTGAAGCATTAGCCGTTATGTTAGGAAATATTGCTGTTGAAATTCCTAATGGAAATTCTCTGTTACCTTCTTCCTCTGATTGTGTTGAAGTGGGTTCAGTACGGATCATCGGGGGGATTCGCCCCCAAAACTTTGATGCTGCCTATCGGCCTGACGGTCCGCGTGTTGTGTTTGACAGTAAAACCCTTAATGACTTAAAACAAGTCTCCTCAACTGATACAATTCATCGAGTTAGGGTCAAAGATGGAATCAAAATTGAACTATTAGCAGCCACTTTTTTGAATTCTTTAACGTTAGCTTGGTCAGAAGTTTGTGGTAGAAGTTATGGAGGAGGAGTTTTAGAATTAGAACCCCGTGAGGCTGAAGAAATTCCTATTTTTTATCAAGATAATCTTTCTCTAGATACAGAAAAAATTGATGTTTTATTAAGACAAGAGAAAATTTATGAAGCATTAGATTATGTTGATAGTGTTGTTCTGAAATATCATTTAGGATTTGATCAGGGTATGATCTCAAAAATTCGTAATGCTTGGGAACAACTCAGAGATCGCAGAACTAAAAGAAAATAATCTATCTATCTATCTATCTATTAATAAATAAATAATAAGTAATAAGTTTCACCTTTCATTATGTCAGGATCTGGCCACCCATAAAACGTAGTCAGGGTTTGCATGAGATTACTTGAATGCGATCGCTGTATCGCTGTCTATCTGAAATGTCGCAAGAGGACTTACTTTACATCCACAAGATTAGAAGATGAGAGAGGTAGCAAAAGTGGTCTAATAGGTAAAATAAAAAAGAAACATAGAGTTATAGACATTTAAGAATTTATTTTGCTGCAAAAGCATACTTTTTGTCTTAAAATAATCTAAGACCAATAACTTTTGCTGACCACCCTACAATTGAGCGAATCCAGATTCAAGATAACTTTCCCAATATTGTAAAACCTTGCTAAGATAATAGACTAGATAACTTATTATTTTTATTTATTTCTTACTTCTAGTTTGTATTTTTGTATGAATAATCCTAATAATAATGGATGCCCATATCCTAAAGATAGGATATCTATTTTTGTGGATGGCAACAATATGTTTTATGCTCAACAAAAAAATGGATGGTTCTTCGATCCGCGTCGGGTTTTAGACCATTTTACAGATGATCCTTCCGTCAACTTAATCAATGCTTTTTGGTACACAGGTCTAAAAGACTCCCAAGATCAAAGAGGTTTTCGAGATGCTTTAATTAGTTTAGGTTACACGGTTCGCACTAAAATTTTAAAGGAATATTATGATGATACCTCTGGTCGGTATTCCCAAAAAGCTAACCTTGATATCGAGATTGTCGTTGATATGTTTAATACAGTAGAACAATATGATAGAGTTGTCCTTTTTAGTGGGGATGGGGACTTTGAACGAGCGATCGAACTATTACGGTCTAAAAATACCCATATTACTGTGGTTTCCACCGAAGGAATGATCGCCAGAGAATTACGAAATGCAACTGATCGCTATATTGATCTGAATGACATTCGCAATTCCATTGAGAAAAACGATTACAGTTTTTAATTTATCAAACTAATTATTATGACTATGACGAATTCTCAAGTAGAAAGTCGAGAATGGTGGGTTGAGCGATGGTTAGAATTGCTAGATTCCTATCGATTTAAAAAACGATTAGAACGGGGTAGAAACTATGCAAGAGAGGGGAATGTTTTAAGCATTAACTTTGAGAATTCTCAAGTTTTCGCCCAAGTTCAAGGGAGTGAAACTGATCCTTATCAAGTCTCTCTTTTCTTAGATCCCTTTACTGATGAAGACTGGGATTATGTGGTTGAAACCCTCTCAGAAAAGGCTATTTTTTCTGCTCAATTATTAGCGGGAATTATGCCTAATACTATTGAGAAAGTCTTTGAACAAAATGGTTTAAGTCTCTTTCCCTTTCGTTTGGGAGAGGTGCGATCGCGGTGTACTTGTCCCGATAAAGCCAACCCCTGTAAACATATTGCTGCGGTTTATTATCAGTTAGCTGATCGCTTTAGCGAAGATCCATTTGTGATTTTTCAATTGCGAGGAAGAACTAAAGAAAATATTTTAGAAAAGTTAAGAGAAAAACGCTATCAACTAATTACACAACAAACTGAATCTAACATAAAAAACAAATCTGATCAACCTAAAAAACAGAAAAGAAAACCCTCTCGTCAGTCTAGCCAGAAAAAAAATTCCTTAGAGGAAATTAGAAAATTCTGGCAATATGATGCTCCTTTAGATCCCTCTTTAGCAGTGATTCTTCCACCAACTGAACAGCAAAGTCTATTAACAGTCATTGGTAAAATTCCTCTTCCCTATGAGGATGCGAATTTAGTCACTCAATACCTTCAACAAGTCTATCAAACCACCCAACAACGGGCAATGATAGCTGCATTAAATAAAGATAGCACTTAAGTTTAGGATGAGAAAATAGGCATCATTAATCTTCTATCCTTTAAGTCTAAACTAGAGTGATTGGGTGGATCTTAACTAAGTGCTAAATTCATGATAGAGTCAGCCACAAGGTAAACAAATTTCAGTTGATATTCATTGGGGAATCACGCCTAATTATTTTCCTTTCGAGCTTTAAAATAAGGTAATATCGTCATTTCAGTGAAGAGAATATCATTGAAAGCGTACCAAATTGACTCGATAGCGTTGCTTTTTAGTAACTGCAATTTCCCCGACTTCTAGGCGGCCTTTTCCTCGCACCGCAATTAAATCACCCGATGCGATTTGATGACTTGCTTGACTAATTTCTTTCCAATTAACCCTGACATCTCCCCCATTAATCGCCGTTACCATTTTATTGCGAGACATTCCAAAGCCAGCAGAAGCGATCGCATCTAACCGTAAAGACGCTTCTACTGTCGTCATTTCCTTTTTTTTCGGCGGACGAATTTTTAATTCTTCAAGCGGAATCGGTTGCACTTTAACGGGAACGGATCTAACTTGAACTAAAGCCGTTTCTAAGAAATTAGCAATATCTGGGGTCACAATTGCCTGTGCGCCTCTTTCTCCTAAAACAATAATATCACCGACTTTTTCCCTAACAATACCTGTTCCTAAAATTGCCCCTAAAAAATCTCGGTGATTGGCCGGATCAAAGAGAAAATTACCCGCAATATCTAAAGCAATCAGTTCAATTTGTTGGGAATCAATGGTTAATTCTGAGCGAATAATTCCTACCCGTTGACGTTCAGCTTGAGTATAACCTCCCCATGACATCATTTCCACCTCTGTTAAGCGATTTAAGAGGGGTTGCACTTCGATTAAAATAGGAGGAGATAGAAAGTCTGTTAAGGCGATTTCCCACGTCTTTAACGCTTGTTCAGCTTTGTCTAATACCCGACTAACTTCTTCTCTATTTTCAATTCCTTTGAGTAATTCCGCTTTAGGTAACATATTTTTTAATTAGTTAAATTAAACAGTGGGTTGAACGTATCCTTGTAATGTTTCTGGATTAAATTGACGCAAAATAGGTGTTGCTTGATTTTTGTCCTTTTCTGAACCTTTCACCACGACTAAATATTTGCCCTCATTAAGACGATTCCGATAGGGCAGTGCATCTCCACTTCCAGTGGTTAAACCCACCCCACCACCGACAAAGACACTTCCTAAGCCGCCACTGACTGCACCAGCCAAACCGCCAATGATATGATTACCCGGAGTCCCTGCCCAATCAAAGGTGTCTAAACCCGTAATAATATTAAAAGTGTATCCTGCCACAAAGCCAAAGGGAATCAGCCAATAAGCCATTAAAGTAGCCCGCTTTTTAGCTTGGGATGTGGGATCGATTAAGCCAAATTCATCGGCAGTACGGTATCCTTTGCCAATAATAGCTAGTTGTGATGGGGAAATTCCTGTCTTTTCTAGGGCAGTATAGGCTTCTTCTGCTTTAATGCGATCAGGTAAAACAGCAATGAGATAATTCATTTAAGCGTATCCTATTTTGACAACCTTTCTATTGTAATAGATAGAGTCTTCACCTAACATTTTTGATAAGGTAAAGACGTTCAACTCAACTAAATTTTATGAATCAACCCTCTCCAACTGATAAAAGCACTGATCAGCCTATATTAGAAGCCCTAGCCCATTTAATTGAAGTAGTTGCCCGACTGCGATCGCCAGATGGAGGATGTCCGTGGGATCTCGCTCAAACCCCTCAAACCCTTATTCCTTACATCATTGAAGAAGCGTATGAAGTGGTTGATGCGATTCAAAGGGAAGATCAAACAGCAATCACAGAAGAATTAGGGGATTTATTGATGCAAGTTGTCCTACAAGCCCAAATTGCTACTGAAAATCAACAATTTACCCTAAAAGAAGTCGCTCAAGGCATTGCTGAGAAATTAATTCGTCGTCATCCCCATGTCTTTACATCGGTAGAAATCAGTGACATTGAGGAAATTCGACAAAATTGGGAACGAATTAAAGCACAGGAAAAAGGAGAAAATCCAGAAGAAAGTCAACGATTAAGTAAAAAACTAGGACGTTATGGTCGCACCTTACCGCCTTTGCTTGCTAGTAGCAAAATCTCCAAAAAAGCAGCAGCAGAGGGGTTTGAATGGGAAAATGCTGAGGGGGTTTGGCAAAAATTCTCAGAAGAATTAGGCGAATTTAGAGAAGCATTGCAAAGTAAAGATAAAAAACACCAAGAAGCGGAATTAGGAGATGTTCTTTTTACCATTGTTAATATTGCTCGTTGGTATGGCTTAGATCCTGCGATCGCTTTACAGGGAACAAATCAACGATTTGTTGATCGCTTAACCCTAATGGAAACCTTTGCTGATCGTCCCTTGAGGGAGTATAGCTTAGAAGAATTAGAATCTCTTTGGCAAACTGCCAAAAAACAGTTAATCAGTGACCCATAAATTGTCATCAGTTCTCATAAACTTCATCATTCGTAATTTAGCGGAAATTTTCAAATCAATGATCGAAGGGGACAGGCTTTACGATATGATTGGGGACAATTAATAATTACTTAATGTATCAACGTACAGAGAGGGCAAAACGTGATTAGAGTAGCGATCAACGGGTTCGGGCGTATCGGACGTAACTTCCTAAGATGCTGGTTAGGACGGGAAAATAGTGGATTAGAGGTAATCGGTATTAACGATACCTCAGATCCTAAAACCAATGCTCACCTACTCAGATATGACTCTATGTTAGGGAAATTGGACGCAGACATCAGTGCTGACGAGAATTCCCTTATGGTTAATGGTAAGACCATTAAATGTTGTTCAGATCGTAATCCCCTTAACCTTCCTTGGGCAGATTGGGGAATTGACCTTATTATTGAATCTACGGGTGTCTTTGTTGATGAAGCAGGGGCTTCTAAACATATTGCGGCAGGTGCTAAAAAAGTATTAATTACTGCCCCCGGTAAAAGTAGTGGGATTGGCACTTATGTAGTCGGTGTTAACCATGAAGATTACGCTCACGATAAAGATACTATTATTAGTAATGCTAGTTGTACCACTAACTGTCTTGCGCCTGTAGTCAAAGTTTTACACGAACACTTTGGTATCATCAAAGGAACAATGACAACCACCCATAGTTACACTGGGGATCAACGGATTTTGGATGCCAGTCACCGTGATTTACGACGGGCCCGAGCCGCTGCGGTTAATATCGTTCCCACTTCCACAGGAGCAGCCAAAGCCGTTGCCCTAGTGATTCCTGAAATGAAAGGAAAACTCAATGGAATTGCCCTACGAGTTCCTACACCGAATGTTTCTGTGGTAGATTTAGTCGCTCAGGTGGAGAAAGGCACAATTGCTGAACAAGTTAACGAAGTTCTCAAAGAAGCCTCTGAAAAAGAACTTAAAGGAATTTTGGGTTATAACGATCTCCCCCTAGTTTCCATTGACTATCGAAAAACCAATACCTCTTCTATTGTAGATGCCAGTTTAACGATGGTTATGGAAGGAGATATGGTTAAAGTTGTGGCTTGGTACGATAACGAATGGGGATATTCTCAGCGTGTTGTTGATTTAGCCGAAGTTGTTGCCCAAAAATGGCAAAACTAACCTAATTTTATGTTTAAAAGCATAAGAGAAGTCTAATAGGCTTCTCTTTTTTTGCTTCATCCTCAGACAATTTACTTTGCAAAATTAAACCAGTGTGGTAAAAAGTGTTAAGAAAAGATAAGCACTAACGGTAAAGGAATCCATCTTGAAGCCTATGTCTTCCCTGAACAAACCATTGCCCGTATTAATCTATGAACCAGAAAGTGAATTAAGACATCCACTGCGACTGTTTAAGCAAATGTGGTTTGATCTACTGCGCTCTAGGGAGTTAGCCCTTCAATTATTTGTTCGGGATACTCAAGCTGAATACCGACAATCTTTTTTAGGACTGTTGTGGGCTTTTATTCCGCCCCTAGTAACGGCTATAGCAGCGACCTTCATTCGAGATGCGCTAAATATCAAAAATATAGCTGATACAACGATCCCGTATCCTCTGTATGTCATGTTTAGTATGTCCCTATGGGGAATATTTAGTTCATGCTTATTTGCGGGAATTAATGGGGTCAGAACAGGAAGAAATATGATGAAAAAAATTAGGGTTCCTCCCGAAGCTTTTGTCTTAAACTACATTGGTCAGGCTCTATTTAAGTTTAGTATCCAGTTAACCTTATTCGCATTGATCATTATTGCCTACAATGTGATGCACATAATGGGACTACGAGACCAAGGAGTGACCTTATCTTGGTCAGCGATTTTAGCGCCTGTTGCCTTGATTCATCTGATAAGTTTAGCGCTGGGAACAGGACTCATGCTTGCGCCTTTCGCTGTTCTTTACAAAGATATAGGAAAATTGCTACGGTTTGGGATGAAATGGCTGTTTTTTGTGACCCCCGTACTTTACGATGCCCCAAAAGAGGGGGTCGGTACCCTAATTTTGCAACTAAACCCCGTTAGCTCTTTGTTGGCTACCACAAGAGATTTAGTCATTTTAGGAACAGTGAGCGAACCCGTCCGTTTTTGGATAACCAGTGCGATCGCAATTAGTCTTGTTCTGATTGGTTGGGTTTTTAATCGAACTGCTCTCCCCATGCTTGTAGAGAGGGGACAATAATAAAATATCACCTTAACTTTGTCGTCCATTTCTCCTAAATTAAATCTGTACAACCCTATAGATAAACTAGCCTAATAAAAAAATGACCCATCAAAAGGAAGTATTAATTAAAGTTGAGCATATTTCTAAGAAATTCTGTAAAGATTTGCACACCTCATTACGGTATGGCATTCAAGATATTGCCGATAATATAATCGCTCGAAAAACAGACCGAACATTACGGCCAAAGGAATTTTGGTCAGTAGAGGATGTGTCTTTTGAGGTTAAACGGGGAGAATGTTTAGGACTCATTGGTCATAACGGAGCCGGAAAAAGTACCCTCCTTAAAATGTTGAATGGAACACTTAAGCCAGATCGGGGAAAGATCGAAATGAGAGGGCGAGTAGGAGCACTAATCGAGTTGGGGGCAGGATTTAACCCAATTTTGACGGGAAGAGAAAATATTTATGCCAATGGCTTAATTTTGGGGTTTACCAAAAAAGAAGTTGATCAGAAAATGGATCGTATTATTGACTTTTGCGAAATTGAAGATTTTTTAGAAACTCCTGTACTGAATTATAGCTCTGGAATGAGGGTAAAACTAGGTTTTGCCGTGGCGATCGCCATGGATCCCGATGTTCTCATTATTGACGAAGTTCTCGCAGTAGGAGATGTAGGATTTAGAGCTAAATGTTTCAATGCCATTCATGAAGTCATTAAAAATGCGGCAGTCATCCTAGTCTCTCACCAAATGCCCCAAATTGCTCGGATCTGTACCAATGTCTTAGTGATGAACCACGGCAAAATGGACTATAATAGTAGAGATGTTCCCAAAGGAATTGATATCTTTTATTCTTATTTCCAAGGGGAAGCACAAGGACTAACCTCAGGGGATGATCGCGCTACCATTCATGAGGTAGAAATTGAAAGTAATGGGGTAAAAAATATCACCGAGTTAAACTACCTCGATCCTTTAACTGTTGATTTAGACTTAACCATTGATCATCAAATTGAATATCCATCCCTTGAAGTGAGTATCCTAACCCAAGAACTACAGCACGTTGCTCAATGTTCATCTAGAGCTAATCAGGTCAAAATTCATAATACGGGGGAAAGAATGCAAGTTAAGGTGGATTTAGGGGCCATTAATCTTAACCCCGGTATTTACACGTTACAAGCAACAGTCTATTCAGAGGAAATGGGCGATGTCATTGCAAAATTATATAATGTTAAGCAATTTCGTCTAGTTGGTAATTATTTCTCCCCTGCACCTGTTCTTCTGAATGGTAAATGGGAGGTTAATCAGAATGTGCGAATTTAGAATGTAGAATTTAGAATTGTATTGTTCGCTGGTTAATTATCCATTGGTTTCAAAGGTTAACGAAACAATAACACAGGAATAGAACTACTTTGCAACAATTGAGTAGTGGTACTCCCAATCACTAGATGACGCAAGCGACTATGACCATAAGCCCCCATTAATAATAAATTAATGTCTTGTGCTTCAATATAATCAGTGACCGCTTTTTCTCTTTCCCCATTGAGTAATTGACAAATGGGTGTAAATCCTGCATTAGTGGTTAATTGTTTGGATTCTTCTAGCCGTTGATGGGCTATTCCTTGATTGTTATTTTTAACCACATTAACGATATGTAAAGCTAACCCCTTAAAGATAGGAGACTCACTCAAAAATTGGATGATTTTTTGGCAACTTTTACTGCCATCATAGGCTAATAATAAGCGTTCAATGGGTTGATAAGTTTGATGGGTAACTAAACAGGGTTTATGACTACTGCGGATAATTCTTTCTAAATTAGATCCTAAATGACTAGACGCAAACTCGGCGGCTTCTCCCCGTTTTCCTAAGACAATTAAATCGGCTTTTGCTTCAAATTCATTTAAGCAATCGACTAAGAAGCCTGTCTTATGAATAAGATGAACATCTTCGATTCCTTTACCCTTAAAAAAGTCACTAGCATTGTCCAAGATTAACTTAGCTTTATGATGATTAAGCTTTGCTTTTTCATGTTCAAGTTCAACTAATTTATTGAGCAATTCTTGAGACGCATCTAAGCCAATTGAACCGCTTAAATTACCCGTTGAAGCAATTTTTTGACTACGAATATCACTGACATTCAGAATATCAATGGTTGCTTGTAAACGAGAAGCAAACCAAGCCACATATTCATAGCTAGTTTGGGCAAAATGTGAACCATCGGTACATAATAAGATTCGTTTCATGATGATTAAACAATTAACAGTCATTAGTTGTAGGGGCAGGTTTAGCAGAGAAATTTCTTTATCACATTAATAGTAAGTACAAAACCTGCCCTATCCCAGTTTCCAATTCATAATTCATAATTCATAGTGTATAATTATAAATTATACTTCCGACTTCCGACTTCATACTTCCGACTTCATTTAATGTCCTCCCATTTTATTATGAGCATCAGGAGCATTATGAACCGCTAATCTTTCCAGTAGAGTTGCACTGGCTTCATTGACTCCTTTTAACTCGACATCCGCCCCATTACGACGAAACTTTAAAACAACTTTATCAATCGCATTAACTGCAGATTGATCCCAAATATGGGAATGAGTTAAGTCTAAGATAATAACCTCTACTTCTTCACTAAAGTCAAAAGCTTGCAAGAAGTCATCTACAGAAACAAAAAACAGTTGTCCAGCAACACTATAGGTACATTCTGTGCCATCAGGACTTAACAGCTTATCAACAAAAACTAATTGGGCAATATTTCGGGAGAAAAAGACTGTACTAAGGGCAATACCAATCACAACCCCAATGGCTAAATTATGGGATAAAAGGGTAACAACAACCGTTGTCACCATTACCACTGTTTCACTGCGAGGAATGCGATTAAGATTAGTCAGAGATGACCAGCTAAATGTACCAATAGAAACCATAATCATCACAGCAACTAAAGCGGCCATGGGAATTTGTTGAACCCATTTTCCTAACACAAGAATAAAGAATAGCAGAAAAACCCCTGCTGTAAAGGTAGAGAGGCGTTTTCTACCCCCTGATTGAATATTAATAACCGATTGGCCAATCATCGCACAGCCCCCCATTCCACCGAAAAAGCCTGTAATAATATTAGCAATGCCTTGACCTTTAGCTTCTTGGTTTTTATCGCTAGGGGTGTCTGTTAATTCATCTAATAAAGAAGCCGTTAATAACGATTCTAATAACCCAACAATCGCCATGCTTAACGCATAGGGAAAGATAATTTGTAGGGTTTCAAAGTTGAAGGGAACTTTAGGAAGATGAAAAAAGGGTAACGTCGTGGGAAATTCGCCCATATCCCCCACCGTCGGAACATCAATGTTACCAAACATCGCTGCCATGGTTAAAACAATAATAGCCACTAAAGGAGAGGGAATAACTTTAGTAAAACGAGGCAAAATATAAATGATAGCTAGGCCAATAGCCGTCATCCCATAAACTGCAATTGAGCCATTTTCCCCAGTTAATTGAGGAAGTTGTGCCATAAAAATAATAATAGCAAGGGCATTAACAAACCCTATCATGACAGCACGGGGAATATAACGCATTTGACGGCCGAGTTGGCAAAGTCCAAAGAAAACTTGCAAGATTCCCATTAAAATAGTGGCAGCAAAGAGATATTCTACCCCTAGATCCCCATGATCTTTAACCAGATAAACGACTAAAAGGGCGATCGCCCCTGTGGCTGCCGAAATTAAGGCTGGCCGACCACCAAAAAAAGATGTTGTAACCGCAATAATGAAGGAAGCATAAAGTCCCACTTTGGGGTCAACCCCTGCAATAATGGAAAATGCGATCGCTTCAGGGATTAAGGCAAGGGCAACAACTGTACCAGCTAATAAGTCTTGTCGAGTATTCGAGAACCATTCTTTCTGTAGAGTTCTTGTATTCAATTTTACCTCCTGTTTTGTGAGTTAATACGAATGGATATTCATATAGTTAAGGACTCATCCATAAGTTGGACAAGTCCTATCGTTTAGGGTTAACTTATTTGCTCAATTTAACGGATATATTCCTTGAGAATGCTATTCCGATTCGGATGACGCAATTTCCGCAGTGCTTTCGCCTCAATTTGACGAATTCGTTCACGAGTCACATTGAAAATTTGACCAATCTCCTCTAAGGTTTTCATCCGTCCATCGTCTAATCCATATCGTAACCGTAATACATCCCGTTCCCGTGGACTGAGGGTATCGAGAACATTTTCTAAATCCTCCCGTAATAAATTCTTAGAGACTTCATCTTCAGGGGTTTCCCCATCTGCTTCAATAAAATCCCCCAAACGGGAATCTTCTTCCTTACCGATGGGGGTTTCTAAAGATATGGGGAGTTGGGCAGATTTGGCGATAAACCGCAGTTTCTCGATGGTCATCTCCATGTGGGTGGCAATTTCTTCCTCAGTAGGCTTACGACGCATCTGTTGAGAGAGAATTTTAGTGGTTTTTTTAATGCGAGAGATGGTTTCGTAGAGATGAACCGGGAGACGAATGGTACGGGATTGATCTGCGATCGCTCTGGTTATGGCCTGGCGTATCCACCAAGTGGCGTAGGTAGAGAATTTATAGCCTGTTTCGTGATCATACTTCTCTGCTGCTCGAATTAACCCTAATGATCCTTCTTGTATCAAATCTTGGAAAGAGAGTCCTCGATTCATATATTTCTTAGCAATGGATACCACTAAACGTAAGTTGGATTGTACCATCTTATCCTTTGCTCTGCGGCCATGATAAAGACGACGTTTAAATGCTGGTAACTCCATGTTGACGGTTTCAGCCCATTCTTTCTCTGTGGGAAAACGCCCATTATGTTCCTTCCACTTCTCGCAAATTCGCTCTAAATCCAATAAATCAGCAATTTGACGGGCTAATTCGATCTCTTCCTCCGCACGCAGAAGGCGAATGCGACCAATTTCTTGTAAATAAACCCGAATCGAATCTTCGGTGTAGGGCTTTTTCTTGGGATCGCGGCGGCGAGTGGCAGTAATTTTGTGGGTTTTGGGGTCGCTGGTTTCTTCGGTGGATGATTCTAGGGACTCGGTTACTGGAAAGTTGATCTCGTCCATATCTAACGATTCATCCATTAGCGGCTTGGTGGAAATCATAGGTGCCTGCGTCATGCCGTTTTCCTCTTGCTCCTTGCTGTGCAAAACTAGATGTGATTTAGGTAAGTGTGTGATGGTCTTTCATCAAAGGGAGATCGTGATCTGATCTAATCTTAGCGATTAAAACCCGAATGGATCACTTTTTCAAAAATTGACAGCCAAGTTGTCAATTTCTCCCAAGGTAGGAATTTGATGGAAATGACCTATCCGATTGTAGCTTCGATAACAAAAAAATGGGGATCATTTTGGGGGTAATTGACAATTAATTTTTGCAATCTTTCGATAGCATAGATTCCTTTACGGTATAAGCTCTGATCGAAGTACAAACGTTTGGTAAATTCACCGATCCATTCATACTCTTAATCCTGTTGTAAAAGAATCCTAAGCTAAATTGCTGTGATAGCTGTCACTTTTCCCCTAATTATTCTTCAATTCGCACCCGTCGAGTGACGAGGCGCAATCCTTCTGGTTGAATCAGAATACCAGATAACCAGTAATGTTCGGGGCTATCAGGAGAAGTTGCTCGCTTAAATATTCCCCCTGCTTGTAAAAGCTGCAATTCAAAATCATGGGGGGTTAAATACTGTTCAGGGGTTACTATTTCTTCGATCGCAGTTCCAGCCAACAGGTTATCGTCTAAGGGATCGCTGAGGATGACATCAAAATCAAAGGAGTCTCCCACTTTGACAGTTTCAGGAATATTGACTCTTACTGAGGGGGGCTGCATTCCAGAGGTAACATCGCTGCGTTCTTGCAGAATTTCTTGGCGAATTAGCTTTCCATTTTGATAATATTGGCGTGATCTTAAGGTTGCATCGAGTTTCATCTCTCGACTTTCATATTCACCTGTTCCCTGAATATCGGTAATGGTTTCTACCACCCACTGATCATTTTCTCTTGTCCAAGATTGGAGTCGGGTTTTATACTGCAAGTCGGGGTATCGTTCCCACAGTTGACTTAACGCTTCTTTGAGGGTTTCGTAGGTTAGGCCATCGGTTGTGGTAAAGTCTGGACTATAGAATTGAAGCACTTGTTCTACATCCTGTCGATTAGCAGCCGCTTCAATGTTTTCAATGAGGTTGGTTAATTCGGTGGGTGCCTCTTTGGGGCTGGCTGCTTTAAGATGGGGCGATAAACTTAAAGAGAGGCCAAGTCCTAAAACAAAAGACACCAGATAGGGTTTTAAGGTCATTATGATTGTAAGTTTACAGTTTACGTTCCAAGTCTTGAGCAAAATTGACTTAGCCACCATTTTAACTTGAGGTCTTTATAAATTGGGATCAAAACAAAAGTTTTCTGCACTTAGGATACTCATTATGGCTCTCCTGAGAGTGTGGTGGAGAATGTATAAAAATATACAAAAAACCTGTGATGGGTTAGGTTGCAAATCAAAAGTTATAAGGTTTCCCGAAAAATCATCCCTGCGCCTAACCCATCCTACGAATCATAAGTTTGGCTTATAAACTATAATTAAATTAAAGAAAAATCAAACAAAATAAACACAGCAATAAATATGAATAATAACGCATTTAGTATCTTTTGAGATTGTGGTATAGAATGTATGAAAATACACACAAAACCTGTGATGGGTTACGGCGTAAATCAAAAGTTATAAGGTTTCCCGAAAAAGCATCCCTGCGCCTCACCCATCCTACGAATCATAAGATTGGCTTATAAACTATAATTAAATTAAAGAAAA
>JBFRWB010000200.1:0-35481 GCA_051439375.1 Microcystaceae cyanobacterium | reverse complement strand
CTCCGTGGGTGGAAGGATAAGTGACCATTAATGCAGCTAACTTATCAGCGTGTTTCTCTGCTTTCGCTGTTAAGTCTGCAAGGTTAATATCCCCATTTTTATCGCATTTTACCGCAATAACCTTCATGCCGCACATTACCGCACTGGCAGGGTTCGTACCGTGAGCAGATTCGGGGATTAAACAGATATTTCGCTCAGTTTCCCCTCGATTTTCGTGATATTTGGCAATCACTTGTAAACCTGCGTATTCTCCTTGTGATCCTGCGTTGGGTTGGAGAGAAATGCCGTCAAATCCTGTAATTTCGCTTAACCATGCTTCTAGTTGTTGGAAAAGAATCTGATAGCCTTCTGCTTGTTCTAAGGGTGCGAAAGGATGCAATTTACCAAATTCTGCCCAAGTAACAGGTATCATCTCTGCGGTAGAGTTTAACTTCATAGTACAAGATCCCAAGGGAATCATGGATGTATTTAATGCTAAATCTTTACTTTCGAGTTGATGTAAGTAACGCAGTAATTCGGTTTCTGAGTGATGTTGATTGAATACGGGGTTAGTTAAATAATCACTGGTACGCTTAAAGAAGATAGGAAAGTCAAAATTAGCCGTTTTAGCGATTTCTTCAACGGTAAAGGGTAATTCATCCTTAGCAGCGAAAATTAGCCATAAATCCACAATATCGGCAATGGTTGTGGTTTCATCTAAGCTTATCCCCACTGAACCACTATCCATTAACCGTAGTTTAATTTTACGTTGTTGTGCTGCTTGTATCAATGCTTTAACACTGGCTTCTCCCACACCAATATGAAGGGTATCAAAGAAAGCCTCAGATTTAACCGAATAATTGAGCCGTTTTAATCCTTCTGCTAAGATAACGGTTAATTGATGCACCCGTTGAGCAATATTTTTAATGCCTTCAGCCCCATGATACACTGCATACATGGATGCAATGACAGCAAGTAACACTTGAGCCGTACAAATATTACTGGTGGCTTTATCTCGTCGAATATGTTGCTCACGGGTTTGTAAAGCCAAGCGTAAGGCAGGATTTCCATTTTTATCCTTAGAAACTCCCACAATTCGACCCGGAATTTGCCGTTTATAAGCTTCTTTGGTCGCAAAGTAAGCAGCGTGGGGACCACCATATCCCATCGGGACACCGAAACGTTGGGTACTTCCTACCGCAATATCAGCCCCAAATTCTCCCGGAGGCGTTAACAGTGCTAAACTCAAGGGGTCTGCTGCAACGGTAACTAATGCACCTGCACTATGAGCATTTTCGATAAAAATACGGTAATCAAATAATGTTCCGTCTGTGGTGGGATATTGTAATAATGCGCCAAATATCTCCTTATCAAACTCGAATAAGCGGTGATCTCCCACAATAACCTCAATTCCCAAAGGATAAGCACGGGTTTTAATCACTTCAATGGTTTGGGGATGACAATGACTCGAAACAAAGAAAGTATTGGCATTTTTATTCTTACACAGTCCGTAACTCATGCTCATCGCTTCTGCTGCTGCTGTACCTTCGTCTAACAGCGACGCATTAGCAATTTCTAACCCTGTTAACTCTATAATCATGGTTTGGAAGTTAAGCAACGCTTCCATTCTTCCCTGTGCAATTTCCGCTTGATATGGGGTATAAGCAGTGTACCAGCCCGGATTTTCTAAAATATTGCGTAAAATAACAGGAGGCGTGATACAGTCATAGTAACCCATCCCAATATAAGAACGATAAACCTTGTTTTTTGAAGCAATTGATTTTAATTGAGATAACGCAGCATATTCGCTTTGAGGATGGGGTAAATTTAAGGTTTTTTCTAAACGAATCGTGTTAGGAACGGTTTTATCAATTAAATCATCTAAGGTTGCAACGCCTAAAATATCCAGCATTTGCTGAATTTCGGTTTCGTTGGGTCCGATGTGGCGAGCAGTAAAGGAATCCATAGGAGAAAGTATAGACTTTAGAGATTCTGGTGTTTTGTGTGTGGTGCTGTTAGGATTTGCGGGAATATCTAAGTTAGGCATACTTGGGTTAAGGGTGGTTTATTAAGGACAGACATTAAATCGATACTTTACTATTTGTAACAAAACTTTGCAACTTATGGGTTTAGCTATGGATTTGTCTCAATCTTTAATTAAATTAGTACAGTGGTTGTGTTTTACTGTTATCATTGCCCTTATTCCTTTAGGATTTAGTGCGTTTAGGTTATTTGTTAAAGAGGAATCAACCACTTTTAAAGAAGTTATTGCTACAATTTTAGGAGCCGGAGAACTGTTAATCATTGCTGTAGCGATTGATGCTGATGCAATAGGTGAAATTGTTACTTTAAAGTCTAACATTCCCACATTGTTAGTGATTCCGACGGTTGCTGCTTGCGTTTTGTTAATTGCTTTTGTCAGCTATGGTTATACTGAATTATCTTCTGTCTCCATTGTTTCTAAGACAGAATCTAAGAAAACATCAGCGATTAAAATCTCAGTTTATCTATTTATAGCTTCTTTATTAGTCAGTGGTTTTTGTAAATTTTTAGCATCTTTGGAGATATCATGATGACCATTAATCAAGTAATTATCTTAGTAGGAATTTTCGCAATTGGGGGATCTCTCTTCTTTTTAGGATTGGGATTAATCGAATTAAAAAATTTTCAGCAAGAAGTTAAAAAGCAATCTAGTTCTTCATCAGAAGGATAAGGTTTGCTAAAGTTAGGGTAAAATTCCTAAGTAAGCTGCGAAGGCAGCTTTTGTTTATGTAGAATCAGGTTTTAACCTGTGACTAAATATAAAAACATAGTGATTAATGGAGAAAAAATGACCACAAAACACTCTTTAGAATTTGCCAATTTTATTTGTAGGTTTGGAGATAATCTGGTTTTGCTTGATTTATTAGAAGAGATTATCATTCCAGCATTTACTGATGAACACCTTCAACGTTCTTATAGAGACACATCATTTTTTTTCATGATGTTGATATTATTGAGTTAGAGTCAGGCAATAATCTAGTTTTAGGTATTGCTGGTCGTTATGTTAAAGATACTATCTTAAAAAGTGAGCAAATATTTCAAGAAAACATTCTAATTCAAAATAGAGAATAATCACTAATATTTGGGAAAGTTAAAATTAATATCAAAAGCAACTAATTTCTGATTTTGAAATTTAATCAGATTGATCCTAGAATTTTGATAAACTTGATAGGTTAGTATTAAATGATAGAGGCTACGAAGGCAACTTGTGTTTATGTAGCTTCAGGTTTTAACCTGTATTTTATAAATAATATTAGGTGACAACTTGTGAATTATGGTAAAAACTACTATAATCTAAAAGCATCCTCACTGGAAATAGTCATGAACCCTTCTCTTTTAAACGTCACCCTCGAAGATAATCCCCTTATAACCGACCTTTACCAGTTAACCATGGCCGCTTGTTACTGTGGGGAAGAAATTGATCAAACCCCCGCTAGTTTTGAATTATTTGTGCGTCGTTTGCCAAAGGGCTTTAATTACCTAATTGCGATGGGTATAGGACAAGTTATAGAGTATCTAAAAAACTTTCACTTTACCGAAGCGCAAATTAAAGGGTTGCAAGATACAGGGATTTTTGATCATGTTCCCTCTAAATTTTGGGATTCCTTAAGAGAAGCAAAATTCACAGGAGATGTGTGGGGAATTCCTGAAGGAACCGTCTTTTTTGCCAATGAGCCTGTTTTACGAGTCGATGCACCTCTATGGCAAGCCCAATTAATTGAAACTTTTCTACTTAATACGATTAATTATCAGTCTTTAATTGGAACAAGAGCAGCTAGAATCAGGGATGTTGCTGGGAAAGATGCGATTTTACTAGAATTTGGTACAAGACGAGCCTTCAGTCCCCAAGGCGCAATTTGGGCAGCGAGAGCAGCCCTAGCAGGTGGCTTAGATGCTACATCAAATGTATTAGCGGCCCTAAAATTAGGGCAAAAGCCCAGTGGTACAATGGCGCATGCCTTAGTCATGGCGATTACTGCCTTGTCTGGGGAAGAAGATGAGGCATTTGAAGCCTTTCATCGCTATTTTCCCAAGGCCCCCTTATTAATCGATACCTACGATACCATAGAAGCAGCGCAACGCTTGGCCAAAATGGGGCAAGAAGGAGGAAGAAAAATAACAGGTGTTCGTCTAGATTCAGGAGATTTAATGGCATTATCGAAGACTGTCCGCTCAATTCTTCCAAATACTAAGATTTTTGCTAGTGGAGACCTAGATGAATGGGAAATTGACCGTTTAAAAGCGTCAGGTGCAAAAATTGATGGCTATGGACTGGGAACTAAGCTAGTTACGGGAAATCCAGTTAATGGAGTCTATAAATTGGTAGAAATTAAAGGAATTCCCACCATCAAACAATCGAGTCAAAAAATGACCTATCCCGGAAAAAAACAGATTTTTCGACGTATCATAAAGGGACGAATACAAGGGGATCGCCTAGGATTAATTGATGATACCGCCCATGAGCATGAACGTCCCCTACTACGACTAATGATGCACTTAGGGCAACCTGTATTGCAAAAAGAGTCTATTGGTACAATTCGTCAGCGTACTGAAACATCTGTTGCAAGTCTTCCCCCCGAAACCCGAAAACTACGAGATGGCCAACCGATGACAGTGCGTATTTCTTATGGGTTAGAGCAGTTAAGACAGTCTTTACTTCGTTAATTTTATGACCCCAGATCAGTCCCCTTATATTGCCCCAAAACTAGATTTTAAAACAAAATTGACCTATGGAATCGGTGAACTTAGTGGTTCGCTACCGAGTAACATTATGGTCTTTTTCTTTCTATTTTTCCTCACAGATGTAGCAGGGGTGAATCCTAGTTTAGCGGGGTTAATTGTTTTAATTGGTAAAGTTTGGGATGCGATTAATGATCCCATGGTTGGTTGGTTAAGTGATCGCACTAAATCACCCCTAGGAAGGCGTTATCCGTGGATGTTATGGGGAGCAATCCCTTTAGGTGTCTTTACTGCTTTATTGTGGCTAATTTTGCCCACTGACAACCAACAGATTTTATTTGCTTACTACAGCATTGTTGCTTTTCTTTTTTATCTATCGTTTACGGTGGTTTTACTTCCTTACAATACCTTAAGTGCAGAATTAACCCAAGAATATGATGATCGTACCAGTTTAATTAGTTTTCGCTCATCTTTTAGCATTATTGGCAGTATTATCTCCTTGATATTGGCGCAAATTATATTCGCAACTATCGACAATCAAAACAATCAATATCTAATTTTAGGAACGATTTGCGGACTCACTGCTATTTTAATGGTTTTTGCTTGCTATTTAGGCACAAAAAGACGTTATTTTGAAAATTATCAGCGTTATCCTCAAAATAAATCTTCCTCTGGCCTTTCCCTTGTGCAACAGTTTAAAATTGCTCTACAAAATCGTCCTTTTTTATGCGTCATTGGGATTTATCTTTGCTCTTGGCTCAGTGTACAAATGATTGCTGCTATCTTGCCCTATTTTGTGGTTAATTGTATGAAATTACCTGAAAAACATTTTACCCAAATGGCGATCGCAGTACAAGGAACTGCACTATTAATGATGTTTGTTTGGAGTGCTTTAAGTCAACGTTGGGGCAAGAAAACCGTCTATTTTGTCGGAATTCCTTTAACTATTATCGCAGCAGCAGGATTATTTTTCTTACAACCCGGACAGGTTATTCAGATGTATAGTTTAGGTGTAATGGCGGGAATGGGAATTTCTACAGCTTATCTTGTTCCTTGGTCAATGTTACCCGATGTTGTTGATTTAGATGAGTTGAAAACAGGAGAACGACGAGAGGGAATTTTCTACGGATTAGTCGTACAATTGCAAAAAATGGGGATTGCATTTTCTGTCTTTTTAGTGGGTAAATTTTTAGATCTATCGGGTTATATTCCTTCGACTTCGGGAAATATTATTCAAGTCCAACCTGATTCTGCTTTATTAGCAATTCGTTTGGTTATTGCTCCTATACCTACCATTGTTCTAACATTAGGATTAATCAGTGCTTATTTTTATCCTATTACTCGCAGTGTGCATCAAGATATTATGAGTCAGTTAAAACAAAGATCGCATTAATTTATCAATCTGGGAAACCCTTATCTTAACTGTATAGCTGCTATACTAATAGCGACCTATCAATTTGAGTCGAACTGAAATGCTATCTAATGATTGATAATTATTCTATGATTAAACATCAAAAAAAATGGTTACGGGATCTTTGGCAATGGCAAGTTTCTGTCATTCCTGCAATTTTGCCAAGGGTGTTAATTTGTGTTAGTTTTGCCCTGATTGTTACCGTCTTTTATAACTTAGGTGTGAATCAACTGGCCTTACCCATTACAGGTAGTATTGTTCCTAGCATTGTCTTAGGTTTATTATTAGTTTTTCGCACGAATACCGCCTATGATCGCTTTTGGGAAGGACGCAAAGCATGGGGAACAATGATTAATACAACTCGAAACTTAACCCGCAATATTTGGATATCAGTTTCTGAAAATAGTGAACAAGATAGAGAAGAAAAGATAATAACCTTACGCTTAGTTGTGGCGTTTGCTGTTGCAATGAAATTATCTTTAAGAGGTGAAACAGTTAACAATGAGTTCATCGATTTGATGCCAACTTCATGGCACAAAAAGTTAAAAGCAGTTAATCATCCTCCCCTTGAAATTTCTTTTTGGATCGGGGATTACTTACAAAGAAAGCATCAAGAGGATAAACTGAACACCTATCAATTAACTGCTAATATCCGCCTCTTAGATAACTTAGTGGATATGTTAGGAGTGTGTGAACGTATTTTGAAAACACCCATTCCCATTGCCTATTCTATTCATCTTAAGCAATTAGTGTTAATCTATTGTTTAACCTTACCCTTAGAATTTATTGATGAATTAAATTGGCAAACTGCCCCCGTTGTTGGATTAATTAGTTTTACAATTTTTGGCATTGAAGAAATTGGCCGAGAAATAGAAAATCCTTTTGGCTATGATGCTAATGATTTGCCTTTAGATCAGATTTGCTCTACAATGAAAAGGAATGTTGAAGACTTAATTACCCTTGCCCCCAGTTTGCGTCATGAGCAAACCTTAGATTAAACTGAATGACTTTTTCTAATAACTAATGAATGATCCTACTCCTAACAAAGAAAAACAAGCACTTGTCGCCTATCAAGACTTACTCCAAAGTCTTAAAAGTGTAATAATTGGAACAGTTAATGACCAAGGCAATCCCCATACCAGTTATGCTCCGTTTATTATAGACAATCAAAAGAATTTTTATCTATTAGGAAGTGAATTAGCAGAACATACCCATCATTTATTAAAAACTAGAAAAGCAAGTTTGTTGCTAATTGATGATGAAGCAAAAACAGCGCAGATTTTTGGTCGTCGTCGCTTAACATTTAACTGTCAAGTCACAGAAATTAAACGCTCTGACAGTATATGGAATCAGATGATTAGTCAATTAACCGAACGCTTCGGAGAAACTATCACTATGATTGCTTCGTTGTCTGACTTTCATCTCTTTAAGTTGACCCCAACTAATGGCAGATTAGTATTAGGATTTGGTGGAATTTACGAAATTGAAGAAGATAATTTAGAGACATTAGTGCCTGTTAGTCGAAAAAAAGGAAAGTAAGCAATTAATAAACCTGTTAACTAATGAATAATTCATTAAGGCTAAAACCTGCCTTTATTGCTTACTGTCAACTGCTAACTATAGCCCTACACCAGTATGTATTGTCACGGATATTGCTTAGGAGAAATTGTAAAGTTCTCATAAAAAAGAGGTAAAAACGACGTTCATCTTTAAGAAAAACACATATTTATCCGAAATACTTGCTATTGATCTATCCTAGCGAGTAATATAGATCCCATGGGTCTAAGTGTATTTATGGCAGTAACTTCCCTCACCTTAGAGAATCTACTTATGGGTAGTTAGCCAAACTTAGGTAACTGGTAGAATAATTAACTATTTAGTTACTGAAAATTACACCCACCTATTAATCTATCTTAATGACAAGGAGTGAAAATGATGAGTACTAATCCTTTTATCCCCCAAGCAACTATCCATGTTAATGTGATGGAATCATTAGTCAATGAAGAAATCGAGCGTCAGTTAAAACCCTATTCCTCTAAAATAAAAAAATATATTAATAAAGTAGAAGTAGCTACCTTTGCTTTGAATCGACTTCCTGCTTTATACGCTTCCTCTGAGCAGGGTAAAGTACAGCAGCAACTCAATGGACGCAAAAAGTATAAAAGAGAAATTGCAATAGCTGTGAGACGAGGGTTAGCTGCGGTTGAACAAGATCCCCTGCGTAAGTCAACGCCTTTAATGGATGAAAACCAAGAAAAACAACAGATTGCTGAGACTGCTTTGAAAGAATTACAACAATATCTTCAAGAACAAGGACTTTTGGCGCAAACATCTCTATCATGGAAAAATTTAACTTCTAGCGTGTATCAGGCCTTAAGTCAAATGGCACAAAGGGTTCAATATTATACTCAATCAACTCAACTTGCTGCTACATCATCGGTTCATAAGAAGTCAAAAGATGAACAGTGGCTACCATAGAAGTAAAGTTTAGCAGACTTAAAATATCATCCCATGACTGAACAAGAATTTGCTACGATTACCCGTCAACTAGACCGTTTAGAAGATAAGATGGATAGTCTAGAACGAGATAATCAACTTCTCGCTGATAAATTAGAACTCTATCGTCAAACTGGCGAAGCACAAATCCAATCAATTCGCGCTGAAGTAGAGGCCTTTCAAGAAGCAACACAGCAGCAAATTCAGGCGTTTCAAGTAGCCAACCAACAGCAAAACGAGGCAACTAATCGACAAATTGAAGCGATTAACCGCCAAATTGAAGCACTACAAACTTCTACTAATCAGCAAATTAAGACCTTTCAAGATGCGAATAAACAACAGTTAAATGTTTCGTTAGGGGTATTAGTAACGGCTGCAATTACTATTGTTGTAAGTGTCGTATTAGGAATGCAATAACATTCGCAAATAGTAAACGGTAAACTTTATTACACTTGTTCCGTCAAGATACTTGAGTTATCATAAGCATAATTTTCTGTCTGGGTAAGAGACAGCTATTTGGTTGAGAGGAGGAGTCAGCATGGCCAACAATAGTAAAAAAAGTCTAAAACAACGATTTGGGGAAGTGCTTCATTCCTTTGCGGATAAATTAGCAGAAAACGAGACCCATTCTCCCAATGAAGCCGAGAAATCTGTTTCAACGGCTCAAACCGCCCCCCATGAGACGGTGCAGCCTGAAGTTTCTGATGCTGATTCTTCCCATAAGAATACCAAACGACGGCAATTGCAACGCAAAAGACGCAGACGGGTAGCGCAACGGAAGTTTGTTAAAAAGGTTTCCCATTCTGTCCAACACACCAGCCAACGTCTTTATCGCATCACCCAAAGGCCTCGGTTTTGGCTCTGGACAGGGTTAGGATTAGGAATAACCAGTAGTGCAGTTGGCTTAGGTTGGGGAATTTATCAACTCGAAAGTAACCTTCCTGAATCAGTTGAAGATGTCTTAACCTACGCCCCAGAAGGTACGATTACGATTAAAGGGTCAAATGGAGATGTCTTACAAGCGATTGGTCCAATTACCTACGATCCTCTGAAAATTTGGCAGATTCCTGATCCTGTTTTACAAGCATTTATCGCCAGTGAAGATCGCCGCTTTGAGTCCCATCATGGGATAGATATTCAGGGAATTTTACGGGCTGCGTGGGTAAATGTTAGGGCAGGTGGCGTGGTCGAAGGGGGAAGCACCATTACTCAACAATTAGCCCGTATTGTCTTTCTTAGTCAAGAACGAAGCTTAAACCGTAAGGTTAGAGAGATGCGTATAGCACAGAAACTTGAAGGGAAATTAACAAAATCTCAAATCTTAGAACGTTATCTTAATTTAGTTTACTTAGGTTCAGGTGCTTATGGTTTAGGGGATGCCGCATGGATTTATTTTGGTAAAACCGTTGATCAATTAACCATTGGGGAAGCAGCCACCCTTGCAGGGATTATTCCCGCCCCTTCTACTTATTCTCCCATCGATAACCCAGAAGCAGCCAAAGAACGCCGCAATTTAGTTTTAAATCAGATGGCAGACTTGGGAATGATTACCCCAGAAGAAGCCAAAACTACGATCACATCTCCCCTGACTTTAAATGCTAAAAAACCGAAGCGTTTGGTGCGTCAAGCCCCCCATTTCACCGATTATGTCATGAAAGAAGTGGGTAAATATGTCTCTCGTAAGGTGTTAGATGATGGTGGTGTGGTCATTGAAACCACCCTTGACCCCAAATGGCAACAAGAAGCGGAAGAAACCATCGAAAATGGAGTAAAACGCTACGGAAGGGGCTATCGGTTTCAACAAGCTTCCCTTGTTTCCGTTGATCCCCGTACTGGACAAATTAAGGCCATGGTGGGAGGGGTTGACTACGAAAATAACCAATTTAATCGGGCTGTTCAAGCAAAACGCCAACCGGGGTCAACCTTTAAAACCTTTGTTTACGCCACCGCCATTGCAGCCGGATTTTCTCCCAATCAGGGCTTTTTAGACGCAGAATATGTGGTGGATGGTTATAAACCAGAGAATTATGGTGATAAATACAGTGGCAATACTGTTAGTATGCGTCAAGCCTTGGCTTCTTCCCTCAATGTGGTGGCAGTTAAAGTCTTAGTCGATGTGGGTTGGACTCCTATTATTGGGATTTCTAGGAAGATGGGCATTGAATCTGAGCTAAAACCCACCTATTCTCTTGCATTAGGCTCATGGGAAGTTGATTTACTAGAATTGACGGGTGCTTACGGCACATTAGCTAATAATGGTCTTCATCAGCAACCCTATGGTATCAGTCGGGTGTTAGATCGCAACGGTAACGTTCTCTATCAAGCCAAGCCTCAAACCGTGGAAGCCCTTGACCCAGAAAGCACCGCCATTACTACATGGATGTTGCGAGGAGTGGTCAGTTCAGGAACTGGAAGGCCTGCCCAAATTGGCCGGCCAGTAGCGGGTAAAACAGGAACATCAGATAAAGCACGAGATTTATGGTTTGTTGGCTATATTCCCCAACTGGTAACGGGAATTTGGCTAGGAAACGATAATAACCAGCCAACCCGTGGGGCCAGTAGCCTTTCAGCCATGCTATGGCGACAATATATGTTAGAAGTAATTCCCGATATTCCCTCAGAAGGATTTCCTGCGATTCCCTCTAAACTTCATGGCCGCCAACCGACGGTGAAAAAAGAACCCATTAAACCAAAAAGAGCTTATTATAACCGTCCTAAGACCACTCAAGCCACCAGTCGTTCATCAAGTGGTTCAAGTTCTTCTACTCGTCGTCGTTCTACTCGTCGTCGTAGTCAACCTCAACCTCAAGCCCGTAGCCGTTCTACCCGTTCCTATTCCCGTCCCGCCCCTCAACGACAAGTCCGTCAGTCAGCCCCACCACCTGCCCGTCCTAAAACCACTGCCCCTAAACCTGCCCCTGCTGCCCCTGTTGCTGCCCCATCAGGGAATACTGCGCCCCCTGCCCCACCCGCAGCGCGGAAAACGGAGTAATGGAATTAGCATCTTATCAGAAATGAGTTATTTTAAGAGAGTTCTAGAATTCTAATGAATGATAATATTACACTGAGTAGGGGGTAAAACAGAAACACTTGTTCCTAGCTTTTGTTCAATCATTATATTCTTTAACTTTTGTCAATGCGTAAGTCCTAGTAGGCTAACAAACTTGAATTGAGGGACTGAAATAGGGTACAGGAAGCCAAGATTATCCCTCAATACAATCTTGATGACCTACTAGTTAAGTAATTACGGTTCAGGAAATTGTCTTTTTCTCACATCATCTGAAAAAGCTTGCACCGTTTGTCCAATGAGTTCGCTTAAATTAAGATAAACCTTGGCAAAAGGGGGTGTTTTCTCAGATAAACCCAATACATCGGCTGTTACCAATACCTGACCATCACATCCTCCCCCTGCACCAATTCCAATGGTGGGAATCGGTAACTTATCTGTAATTAAGGCAGCTAAGTCTGAAGGAATGTGTTCTAAGACAATAGAAAAAACCCCTGCTTGGCTTAAAGCAATGGCTTGGTCTAAAATACGTTCTGCTGCGGCTTCTGTTTTCCCTTGTTGACTATATCCTAACTGATGCACCGATTGAGGTGTTAACCCCACATGACCCATAACAGGAATACCAATGGTCGTTAATTCAGCAATCGTGTCCACCATTTTCGGGTGTCCCCCCTCTAATTTAACGCCTTGTACCCCTGTTTCCTTTAAAATGCGTCCGGCTGAACGAATCGCTTGGGTACTATTTTCTTGATAGGTTAAAAAGGGCAAATCACAGACAATTAAAGCATTTTTGACCCCTCGACGCACTGCTGCTGCATGGTGAATCATTTGGTCAAGGGTGAGGGGTAAAGTGGTAGGATGACCTAAAGCCACCATTGCTAAGGAATCTCCCACTAAAATAATATCAACCCCTGCTTGATCTAAAATTCGTGCGATCGCAGTATCCCATGCGGTTAAGCTGACAATAGGACGCTGTTCTCGTTTCCAACGAATCAGTTGTTGGGTGGTAATAGCCATTAATATAAATTATGAATGATAAATTATAGATTATAAATTTTAAGGTGTAGGGTGGGCAATTGAGAATAACTTAAAGCTTAATTGATGGTACAAGAAGATGCCCCCGATTGGATGACCAATAGTTGGTATAATTCCATCGATGAACACAGAAAACGGATTCTGAAAGCCCAACAAAAATATAAACCGATTAAGAAATATCTACCCACTGCTATAGCAAATGCCTATCCTGATGCTAGAAATTTAGCGATTAAAGAGGGTAAACGGGCAGATGGACGCAAAATCATTAAAAGAGATGAGTCTGAATATCCAACGCAATGTCCCTTTACCTTAACGCAGATTCTGGATGAATCTTGGTATCCAAGAATTTAAGTCAGTAAAGCAGGTAAGGCCATCCGTATGAGCTTTTCGTTTGAGTCTTACACTCTCTTGTGTTACCTTATCTCGTAATAATGAGTTAATTGAGTCCTTTACTTACCCACTGACCCACTGTTTAAGGGTGACCGAAAAAAGCGTGAATCCCAGTTCTTTTAAAGTAGGAGTGAGTCTATGAGTTTAGAAGCCACCGCCGATCTCGCCATTAAGCAGAATTTAGAACAGTTCTTAGTGGTTTTGTCCGTTTCTCTGAGTGTCGCCACATTATCCCGTATCTTTTCATGGTTGCGAGATATTCCCTATACCCTCCTATTAGTCATTGTTGGGTTAGGATTAGCATTTGTTGATATTCGCCTTGTCAATCTTTCCCCCGAATTAATTTTAGAAATCTTTCTCCCTCCTTTACTGTTTGAGGCTGCATGGAATATTCGCTGGCGTTCTTTAAAAGAGCGACTATTACCTGTGGTCTTATTCGCAATTGTAGGGGTTATTATTTCCATTGTTGGGGTGGCCTTATCCCTTAAGTTCTTCACGGATTTATCCTTACCCATTGCTCTTTTAGTGGGAGCAAGTTTAGCTGCAACCGATCCAGTATCTGTTGTTGCTTTGTTTAGGGAATTAGGGGCTAGTAAAGACCTAACTATTCTCATGGAAGGAGAAAGTTTATTTAACGACGGGGTAGCGGTTGTTGCCTTTCTCTTATTAGTTGGAATTCCTTTAGGAACAGATGTCTTTTCTGTTTCAGAAACCATTACCCGCTTTGGCACATTTGTGGGAATTGGTATTGGCATTGGCTGTTTAGTGGGATATGGAATTTCTTATTTAACCCAACGGTTTGATTTACCTCTCGTCGAACAATCTTTAACCCTTGTTTCTGCTTATGGAACGTATTTAATTACCGAAGAATTAGGGGGATCTGGGGTTATTGGAGTCGTAACCACTGGATTAATTTTAGGTAATTTAGGGTCACGTATCGGCATGAATCCTCGGACTCGCCTACTGGTTTCAGAATTCTGGGAGTTTCTAGCCTTCTTTGTTAACTCAATCGTATTTTTGCTAATTGGAGATCAAATTAAGTTTTCTACCCTAACCGACAACTTGGATTTGATTTTTGTCGCCATTATTGCCGTATTAGTCACTCGTCTAATTGGCATTTTTGGACTCAGTGCTGTTAGCAATGCAGCCAGTCAAGATAAAATCAACTTACGAGAACAAACCGTGTTATGGTGGGGCGGATTAAGAGGGTCAGTTTCTATTGCCCTAGCCTTAAGTGTTCCTGAAGTTTTAGTGGGTCGTCAAGAAATTATTGATACCGTGTTTGGGGTGGTTTTATTTACTCTTTTAATACAAGGTTTAACCACAAAATGGTTCTTAGAAAAGCTCAACTTAATTGGCGATCAACCCCTACGGCAAAACTACTTAGAATTATTAGCCCGTCGGATTGCACTGAAACGAGTAAACACCTATTTACAACAATTAGATGATGCACCCGAAGTTGACTCCGAATTCTATCGCTATGAAGAAGAATTAGTCAAAGGACAAGTTAAAAGTATTGAGGATGAAATTACAGCTATGCAGCAACAATATCCCCAACTGCGATCGCTCGATATGGAACAATTACGAGAAACCCTCTTAGATATAGAAGCAGATACCTACGCAGAATTCATTCGTGCTGGCCGATTAAATCGTAACCTATCTCCTGTGCTTCAAGAGATCCTTGTCGAAGCACAAGATAAAAAAACATGAGTTATGGTCAAAAAGTTAAAACCAGTAATTTTACGGATAGGTTGATAAGCTTCTTAATATTTGACTTATCAATTTCTCAAGAAATTTAGGGAAACCTAGTTAGTAGATTCAGTAAAAACATCGCAGCAGAAGGGACGATTGAATCTCCGTTTCTGCTGTCCATCTATTAACGAGGACAATGGGGGATTCCCGATGAAAACCTTAAGTATATTGACCCTAGCTGTACCCTGTACTTTGATGCTAATGGGGTCTATGTTCGCACAAAAAACCCTTGCTGCTACCTTAAGTGGTAAATACACTATCGAATTGGAAAACAGTGGAGGAGGCTATGACAAGCTGGGAACAATTACAGAGTACATCACCGATAAGACTTTAGAAGAATTCTATGACTATAGCAGTCCTTACAGTCATCCGAATGGTGATCCCAACGAATTTTATCAATATAATGGACCCGATTTAGGTTTTATGCCAAGTCAGCTTCATTTATTTATGGTTCACTCCACAACCAGTGGGGAGCTTGGCCTGTTCTCTGTTAATGGCGATCCCGATGGTAATACTGGTGAATTCTCTTATATGCAAATGGATTATCAAATGATAGGAGAACCCTCAGATAAATTTGAAATTGCCGTTGCGGATGAAAATCTTGAAGGGCGATCTCCCGAAGTGTCTGTGAATGAGAGTGATCCAACTTTGATTAATAGCTTCTATGGATGGACGAACCAGAATACAGATGGAGCAGCATTAAGCATTTATGATGCTGATGGGGATTCGGATTGGTATTTAGAAATTACACTGACTAATCTTTACAACAATTTAGGCGAACCAAACGAGACATTATATCTTTTGTCGTCTGATGGCAACTCTTTGTCTAAAACCAATCTACAAAATGGTATGACGTTCAGGATTACGCCGAATCCCCAAACCGTCCCTGAACCCTCCAATCTTAGCGGATTGTTAATTTTGGGTTGTTTAGGGGGAGGTATAATTTTGCTGACCCGAAAATGTTAGGATTCAAGCAGAAAAATGAATTTCTGAACTGAGTAACTGATAAATTACTATAACAATCAATTGCCCTGCCTTTTTCAGCTAAGATGCTAAAGACAGGGTATTTCGGTCTTGAGGGTAAATAACTATAAACCCTACAGTTACAGCTTATTAAGATTAATCCCTGCTTCTTTAGCCATTTTGTCCAGACCTTTCTTTTCAAGGGTTTTAATGGCTTTAGTGGATAGCCGTAATCTAACCCAACGATTACCTTCTGCCCACCAAACTCGCTTCCATTGTAAATTCGCTTCCTGAAGTCGCTTGGTACGACGGTGAGAGTGGGAGACAGCAAAAGCATTATTGGCTTTTTTCCCTGTTAATTGACATTGACGAGCCATGATTAATTCTCCAAACAAATTAAGATAGACAGCATATTTTCTACGACCCTCTATTGTACCTTACATTTTCCGAAGCAAGGAAATTGCCCATACTATCAAGTGTTATGACCAAGTGCTTGACGCTCCCAAATCTGATCGCCATACTGAAAAGTAATTTGTTCTCCACAAATTAAATCACTATAAGGTTAAGAATGGCTATTCGACCCCTGTTCCCTAGCTTTAAAGTTCCCGAACATCAACTGCGATCGCCCAATTATCCCAGTTTTAACTCTTCCGTTCTTGGCAAAATGATTTTTACGGGTGGATTTATGGAACCCCATGGCCACGCATGGAAATCTCCCACTAAGGCGGTAATGTCTGATGGGAAATTACACGCCTTACCAGCATCTGACCGCAATTTAGGCATTGATTATGTCTATCCTCCCAATGACAAGGCGATTCGCTGCTGGTATCCCGGTAAAGTCATTAAAGTGGGTTGGGAAGGGGGTTATGGCAATCGCTGTCGCATGGCCTATGATATTAAATTTAAGCTAAATGGCAAAGAATACCCGGTTTTAGGTGCTTATGCCCACGCTAAATCCTTTCATGTGAAGATAGGACAACGGGTTAACCAAGGAGACAAAATTGGCATTGAAGGCGGAACGGGGGGACGCTATCCTTCCCATGTAGATTATCGTCAATGGATTGTGGTCAATGGTCAAGTGATTGATCTGAGTCCGAATATTCTTGAAGCTCAATTAAATCATCAAGCCGTTGAAGATGATGGCCGAATTCGAGTACTTGACAACCGCCCTCAATATGATTTGAATGCTCCTGTAACCCTTCAAGGAGAAGCTAGTGCTGGTATCTATGGGGTTCGTATTCATAGTCCCTTAGCAGGACAAGATTATGAATTGGCGAAAACCTTAGTTAAAAATGGAAGATGGCAGTTTTCTTATCAATTTAATACAGCAGGGGAACGAACCCTGATTATTGATGGAATTGATGCGGCGGATAAAGTTATTAGTAGTACGTCGATTCAATTTACCTTAAGTCCCAACTGGAATAATGAGGTCGGTCGGGTAAAAATTCTACATCCCACCCAAGGACAGAAGGTAGATTTAGAGTTAGCCATTGATTTTCAGGGAGAAGTGACAGATAATCGCATCAACACGGTTAAATTGCTCAGTCCTTTTGCCGACAAACGCTATGTTTTAGGCAGTGCGGCTAAAGCGTTACCCCTAACCAATGGTCGTTGGCAGCACCTTTATAAATTTAATACGGGGGGGGAACGAACCATTGTGGCCGAAGGTCTTGACGCTCAAGGCCGAGTGATTGACCGGACTGCGATTAAAATTATGATTCAGTCTGGTCAAACCACTGAGAGTCATCTAAAACCCGTCATGGGGATAGAAAATACAACAGCAGCATTCCAGCGAAAAGTGTTGCAAATCGCTAGTGAACTGGATGTTGACCCCAGTTATCTGATGGCGGTAATGAGTTTTGAAACAGGAGGGACTTTTAGCCCTTCTATTCGGGATACAGCAAGAAATGGTGCAATTGGGTTGATTCAATTTTTGCCCGCCACAGCTAGAAAATTAGGTACTTCCACTCAAGTATTAGGTCGTATGAGTGCGATGCAACAACTTGATTACGTTAAAAAATACCTTTGGTCTTATCGAGGTCGCCTAAATACGTTAGAAGCTGTTTATATGTCCATCCTTTATCCGGCTGCAATTGGCAAAAGGAAGAATGATGTATTATTTCGTCAGGGATCGCTCACTTATCATCAACATCGCTGGTTAGATTGGAGTGGCAAAGGGTATATTACCGTCGAAGATGCCACAAAGGTCATTTATAATCGATTTAAAGCATAATCAAAAGGGAGATTCAAAAAAATGGTTAATTCATCTGACTGGCAAGAAAATCTAGCTTTTAATCTAGAAGATGACGCTTTAGAAGAGGTCATGGAGGAAAGTGGAAATGAGGTGATCGCTGATTCTTTGAATGAGGATTTTGTCACAGATTTCCTTGATTCTTCAGGAAATGACCCAATTAGCCATCCTTTTGATGAAGATGCACCCTCCATATTGGCCTTTACAGAGGAAGTTCTGGAGGATACTTCGATGGGTTCTGAGGTAAATCAGCCCAATTCCTTGGTAAATGACCCAATTAGCCACCCTTTTGATGAGGATGCGCCCTCCATATTGGCCTTTACAGAGGAAGAAATTCAAGAAAATCCCCTAGAATCTACGGTAAAATCGAGCCAAACGGCAGATACAATGGTTCATCAACCAACAAGTCAATCTTTGACGAACTCCCCCGCACCCGCTTTAAATGTACAGCAAAAATTTGAAGAAGAGGTCAAGAATAAGAACTTTTTTGAAGCTTTTATGACAGTGGTTCGTGAAGCAGCACAACTTAAGGTTTTAACCATTGTTGAGGATGAAAATGATCCCCTATTTGAAGATGATTTGAGTAAAGTGCAAGGCCAACCGGGGAAACGAATGGCGACTTTGGTTGAGTTGTTATCAGGAGATATTAAAAATATTGTAGGAAGTCGTTTTTTAGAGCATCCTAACTATCAGCAAATTCTCAATTTTCACCGGGAACAAGTGGGAGAAGGACAGGAGATGATTGAGAAAAATATTAGTAATTTACGTAATATGTTGATGGACTTACTTGATCAGCAAAATAACACGGAGAATTCGATAGTCAATTCTTCTATTGTAGAAGCTAATGCAGCAGAAATTGATCAAGATTTAAGAGAAACCTATCCGAGCAATTATTCTTACGAAATGAGGGATCAATTTAGAGAAAACTCTAATTACCCAGATAACTTTTATGGGGAAGAAAGGGTTGAAGATCCCAGTTTTTCTTTACCCTACAGTCAAGAAGAGATTCTTGAAGATGGAACATTTTAAATGATGAATTATAAATTATAAATTTCCCCAAAAAGGGTTTCAAGCTTACCACTTCAGGGATCAGTAATTTGCACATTTCCTAACTCTAAATTCCAAATGACCAATTCTCCTAACCCACCCAATTCTATTGTTGAAATGCCCACTAAAATCTCTCCTGCAAACAAAATTCAAATCTCACTGCAAAATTTTGCTCAAGGAATTGAGGATGCTTTTCAAGATATTGGGGCATTAGAAGTTAACACAATGATTGTTACTCAAATTACAGGGGTGAAGTTTGATCCCATCGAAAAGTATTTAGGAATTAGAGCAATTCCTCGATTAACAAAGCTTTCAGGGAACGAAAATAATTCAGACGGAGTGGACAGTATTCTTGAGTTAAAAGATGAAGTGTTACTGCAAGGATTATTAGGAAATTCTGCATTTGAATCACTCTATAATTTCTCTGAGATAAGAAACTACTATAATAGTCAATCATGGTATAAAGAATGGTTAAAACGGGTTGATCTGACTTCTCCTATTAACCAACTAACAGAAGGGCAATCTTCCTTTGTTCGTGCAATTAAACGCCATATGCAGCTAAGAGAAAAGCTAGAAAAAGCGGTTATCGAAGAACAGAAAAATTTACCCAATCGGCTCACAACAACTAATACAGTCATTCAATTACCCGATGATGAACAGAGTATAGAGTTGTTGTCATCAAGTGGAAGATTTCGCCGTAAATTACGAAAGTTAAGTGAACTGAGAGCAATTATTGAGAGTCCTGAAGCAGCCAATCATGATAATCTTTACGATATTATTTATGCACAAACAATTGTGCAAATTGATGGAGATATTATTAATCGCTTTGATAAACGATTATTTAATGATTCTAATCAGGAATTTTTATTAGAAGTTCACCGTTCTGCTGTGGTTTCAGGAGAAGAAGACTGGCGCAATTTACTGCACTCGATTGTTGATTTGGCAACTAGGCTGGCTAGGTTTTTTGATAGCAAATTTTAATTAGACAATAAATTGTTTGTTCTATGTAATGCAGTTTATTAATTTTCTCGATTTTTTTAAGAAACCTCCTTTTGTTAAGCAGCAATCATCAGTGATCGCTATTAAGTTTGGTCTTTTTCATAAACCTGCTACGATTACTGATTCTAAAGAAATTCCGATTCATTTATCTTGGAGTACATGGTCGCAAGATTCTGTTTATATTGTTTTTCATATTAATTTTGAGACAATAAAAAAAATTCAGTATTTATCAGAAATGGATGAAAAAGATATTACAATAAAGTTTAAAAGTCAAATTTATAAAAGATTGGCTCAGTTTTTCCAATCAATTGTTTTTGAAGGTTTGTCTTTTAAGACTTGTTATTTTATTTCATCATCTGAGCATTTATATGTTGCTGAAACCTATCTTTCAATTGACGGCGATTGTCTGCAAAAAATTGATAAAAAAAGCTTAGAAGAACCAGAATTATACGCTGCTGTAGATAGCCATTACTGGTTAGTTAAACAATTTATCGGCGGTTTAAGAGATAGTTTAGAAAAAACAATAAATTTATTGTTTAATATTATCAATCTTGTCATCATTATTATCAATTCGGTTTGGGGAACACAAGAAATCTCCAATGACCTAATTTTAGGGATTACTTGGGGAACAATCTTATTCATTATCTATTTATTATCTAAAAATGTCATTCGCCAAACAATTTTAGAATTAATTACAAATTCCCGTCAGAGTCAAGGGAGAATTTTCTTATCTATGATCTTGAAAATATTATTGATATTTGGCTTAGGAAGGATACTTTTCTTAATTATTCAATCTTATCTTCATTAGTTTTGCTCACTTACAGTAAAATAATAAAGTATTTCCTAATAATGCTGATCTTATGCCTAATAAATATCACTGTCGTATTTATGTTACCCTGCGCCCCTCCGTTTTAGATCCAGCCGGAACCGCCGTTGAATCTGGCTTGCAACAATTAGGATATTCTGGGGTAGAAAAGGTAAGAATTGGTAAGTATATCGAGCTTTATTTGACTGCAACAGATGAAAATGACGCTAAAACTCAAGTTGATCAAATGTGTGACCAACTATTAGCTAATACAGTAATTGAAAATTATTGCTTTGAATTAACTAATGTTTCAGAAACTGTGGAGGCGTAATGAAAACAGGAATTGTGGTATTTCCGGGGTCAAATTGCGATCGCGATGTCCAAACCGTTACAGAGGGGATCTTTTCTCAAGAGACACGAATGGTATGGCATAAAGACACAGATATTGCTGACTTGGAGGTAATCGTCGTCCCAGGAGGCTTTAGTTATGGGGATTATTTGCGCTGTGGTGCGATCGCTCGTTTTTCCCCTGTGATGCGAAGTATTATTGACCATGCGAAAGCAGGAAAATATGTGATCGGTATTTGTAATGGCTTTCAGATTTTAACAGAAGTGGGCTTATTACCGGGGGCTTTAATTCGCAATCAGGATTTACATTTTATCTGCGATCGGGTTGCGGTGCGGGTGGAAAATACTAATTTAATCTGGACTCGTCATTATACCCCTCAACAGTTGATTACCCTTCCGATTGCTCATGGGGAAGGGCGATATTATGCTGATACAGAGACATTAAAGCAATTAGAAACGGAGCAAAGAATCGTTTTTCGCTATTGTTCCCAGTTAGGAGAAATTAACGCAGAAAATAATCCTAATGGGTCATTAAATCATATTGCGGGGATTACAAATCAAAAAGGAAATGTGTTGGGGATGATGCCACATCCTGAGCGAGCCAGTGATACTTTATTAGGAGCAAAAGATGGATATGGACTGTTTGACAGCTTATATAGCTAAAAAACAAAAGCGAGACCAAACCGCCTCACTTTGATTTTGGGTAGGGACAATTCGTGAGTTGTCCCTACAGCTAATTAAACTAATTACTTTTTCTTTTTCCCTTTCCCTTTGGCTTTAGTGGTTTTACTAGGGGTCATTCCTTTTGATTTTGGGGCTTCCTCGCTTTTAGCTTCTGTTTTTTCTGGTTCAGCCGATTTTTCTGCTGGTTTCTCAGCAACTTTTTGTCCCGTTTGGGCTGCGACTTCCTCTGCGAAGTTGACTTCTTCTTTTTCAATACCTTCTCCGAGGACAAAGCGTACAAACCGACGAACTTGAATATTTTCCCCAAGCGTCGCAATGGTTTGTTTAATTAACTCTCCAACGGAAATCCCTTGATCTTTAATAAAAGGCTGGTCAAGCAGGGCTAATTCCTTAGCTCGTTTGTCAATTCGACCTTGAACGATTTTTTCACGAATATTCTCTGGTTTACCCGCTAAATCTTCTCGACCCATTTCGATCTCTTTTTCTTTAGCGATAATCGCATCAGGAATTTCCTCAACCGAGACATACTCGACATTGGTACAGGCAGCAATTTGCATAGCGATATTGCCAACGAGTTCCTTAAATTCGTCACGACGTGCAACAAAATCAGTTTCGCAGTTGACTTCCACGAGAACACCAATGCGTCCTCCAGTATGAATGTAACTGTGAACCAATCCCTCTGCCGCTACTCGACCGGCTTTTTTAGCGGCTGAAGTAATCCCTTTTTGTCTTAGCCACTCAATGGCTTTGTCAATGTTCCCATCGCTTTCTGTCAGTGCCTTTTTGCAGTCCATCATGCCGGCACCGGTTTTTTCGCGAAGGTTTTTTACTTGTTTTGCTGATATGTCTGCCATGTTGACTTGGTGGTTGCTACTCTATAGTGTTTATCTTATCGGGAAAGGGGAAACTCTAGGAGATTCCCACTTTCAATAATGGATATGGATAATGACCTCTCATTAAACGAAAGAGGATTGAGCAAAAATCTTTATTTCTCTTTTCCGTTTAAAAGAGCAGATTTTACACCTGAATTAATGATTCATTATCCATTGAGAAACGACTTAGCTCTCGCCTTCGTCGCTATCCTCATCATCCCCTTCAAAGTCGCCTTCAGCGTCGATGTTGTAGGCCTCATCATCTTCAAACTCATCATCGCCGAGACTTTCTTCAAATTCTTCGTAGTCATCCTCTGTATCTAATTGACCATGACGACCTTCATAGATAGCATCTGCTAGTTTACCAACAATGAGTTTAACTGAGCGAATGGCATCGTCATTGGCAGGAATGGGAATATCCGAATAGTCAGGGTCACAATTCGTATCTAACAGGGAAATAATAGGGATTCCTAACTTTTGACATTCCTGAATGGCGTTATATTCCCGTCGTTGATCAACAATAATCACAATGTCGGGAACGCGACGCATGGTTTTGATACCACCAAGATATTTGTGTAATTTTCCTAGTTCTCGGCGCAAAACAGAGGCCTCTTTTTTAGGGCGACGGTCAATGCTCCCATTTTCTTCGAGTGACTCTAATTCTTTAAGCCTATCAACTCGATGCTTAATGGTTTCCCAGTTGGTTAACATTCCACCTAACCAGCGTTGATTGATGTAGTAAGCTCCACATCGACTGGCTTCTTGTTTAATAATTCCTGCTGCTTGGCGTTTTGTACCAATAAAAAGGAATTTTTTGCCGCTTTCAGCAGATTTTCTTACATAATCGTAAGCATCTTCCATTAAGGCTGCGGTTTGTACCAAATCAATGATATGGACTCCGTTTCTGGCAGTAAAAATATACTGATCCATTTTCGGATTCCAACGTCGGGTTTGGTGTCCGAAGTGAACACCAGACTCTAAGAGTTCAGCAAGGGATACGACAGGCATATTGAATTTTTCTCCTTTATTCGGGTTCGTCCTCCATTCAGGGGAATTTCCTTGGCGAAACACCCGAAATCCTGAATGTGCGAATTTTAGACAACTTTACTAGCATAGCAGATAGGAGACAGGTTTTTTCGATTTATAGTCTGCGATCGCAAATCCTAGGGCAGAATTAATAATACAAAATACAGAATGAAAAAGCCTTGATAAAAGTCTTATTGGCTTTCAATTTCTTCTCGTTCTTGTTGTACTTCTGGGTTGACATCGATTTCAGGATAAGAAATGAGTCTTTCTTGCATTCCTAGTAAAGAACGGATGGAATTAATCCCTTCATCTTTTATCCAGCCAATAATTCCATTAGGTAAAACGGTTACGACAATTAAGAATAATGCGCCTTGAAAAAAGAGCCAAATATTGGGAAATTGTTCACTTAAGAAAGTTTGTCCAAAACTAACTAATAATGTTCCCAAAATAGCACCAATAAGCGTAGCCCGTCCACCAACAGCAACCCAAATCACCATTTCAATTGAGAAAGCAACTTCCATTGTACTCGGATTAATAATGCCCGTTTGCACCGTATATAACGCCCCAGAAATCCCTGCGATCGCTCCTGAAATAGAAAACACTAATACTTTAAACCAAGTAGGATTATAACCCGAAAATCTAACTCTTATTTCATCATCTCGAATTGCAGTTAATAGACGGCCAAACCGTCCACTGGTTAACCAACGACAGAGTAAATAAACAAGGACTAACGCCACAATCGTGATTTCAAAAAATATTAATTGTGCTTGAGGTGAACCAGCAGAAAGACCCAATATTTGTTCAGTGCTGGTTTTTAGTCCGTTTGTGCCATTAATATATTTTTGTTGTCCATTAAATAGATTAAAAAAGACTAATAAAGCAGCTTGAGTTAAGATAGAAAAATAAACCCCTTTGATACGATTACGAAAGACTAAATAACCTAAAAATCCAGCAACTACGGCAGGAATCACAAAGATTAAAATTAAGGTCAAAGGAAACGAATAGAAAGGTTGCCAGAACAAAGGTAACTCCTTAACCCCATATAAGCCAAAAAATTCAGGAATTTGTCCCTCTGGAAGTTGCAAATTAAGGTGCATCGCAATTGCGTATCCGCCTAATGCGAAGAAAATACCATGACCTAAACTTAATAATCCTGTATAACCCCAAATTAAATCAATGCCTAATGCGACAATGGATAAAGCCAAAAAACGGCCTAATAATTGTAAGCGAAAAGCAGGTAAAATCAAAGGCATTAAAATCCCAGTTAGAAGAGCAAGACTCACTAAAATTCCAATTTCTAATAGAAACCTTTGTTTTTTACTGAGAGAAAATAAACCGTTAGCAAAGAGGTTTTGAGTCATGATTATTTCGATATAAGTTGACAATTGTAGGGGGTTACCTTTCTAAAAAATAAGCGTATATATTAATAATGCGTCTGCTCAATTTATAATTCAGCCGTTCGACCTTTGGGTGGGAATAAACCTGCGGGTTTAACTTGTAAAAAAGTAATAATTAGGGCAAAAATTAATACCTTAGCCATGCTGGTTGTGGCGAAGAAAGTAAAAGTATCTGTTAGGGGTTTTAAGAAGTCGATAGGGGTTGATAATAAAGCAAGTGTTCCTGAACCAATTAAATAGTTTAAAATACCAATTCCCATCGCTGCAATAATTGTTCCTACCAAGTTGCCAACTCCCCCAACTACCACCACCATGAAGGTATCAACAATATAATTTTGTCCTGTATTGGGTCCTACTGAGCCTAACAAACTAATAGCACATCCTGCCACTCCTGCCAATCCTGAACCAATGGCAAACGTTAACGCATCAATTTGATTAGTAGGAATTCCTAAACAAGCACTCATGGTTCGATTTTGGGTCACGGCACGAATTTTTAACCCCCAATTAGAACGGTTTAAAAACCAATAAGTTCCTAATAGGCAAACGATGGTTAAAGTGATAATAAATAATCGTGCATAGGGCATTTGAAACCCTAAAACGGGTAAGCCTCCTCTTAACCATGCAGGGGCAGTTACATCTACATTTCTAGCACTAAACCAAGCCTTAGTTAAAAACTTTACTTTGATGTTAGTACCAATTATCGTAGAAATTGCTAAAGCAATAATTAAGATAACTGCGATCGCTTTATTTTTAATAACTAACCAATTCTCCCTTTTATTTAATAGCCAAATTGCTCCAAAAAATAATAAAGAAAATACACCCATTCCTATTACCATTGACCAGCTAACACTGCGGACAAATTGACGCAATAATAAACTAACACCCCATGTTGCTAAAAGGGTTTCTAACGGTCTTCCATAGAGGAAACGAATTACGCCCCTTTCTAACAACAATCCAACTAATCCTGCTACAATAAAAGCAATGGGCAAAGCAAAGATAATGTATGTGTTAAAAAAGGGTTCACCCAATCCTTTAAAGACATTTTGCACCACAAAGGTTGTGTATGCTCCTAACATCATTAACTCTCCGTGAGCTAAATTAATGACTCCCATTAGTCCGAATACAATAGCGAGTCCCAAAGCAGCAATTAATAGAACTGCACCGATACTGATACCATTAAAAATGGCTTCTAAGAAAATAGACATAATTCAATTAGTTGATCGTAATTTGTTAACTGTACAATAGCAAATGGGCGCAAGCCTTGCGCCCCTACAATACAATAAAATTATAATTTCATTGACCAATAACCAACAGTATTCAGATGTTAATGTTAACGATTAACTAAAGAACTGGTTACTGGTTACTGTTCACTGAATTAACTGCCTTCAACCTTATATTTACCACCCTTATTAGGATCAGTCCAATCACAAGCATAGCCTTTAGTATCAGGAACATATTGATTCCAAGGAATGGGTTCAACTGGTGCATCGGTTGATGAAACAATATCAAATAAGCCATCATCCCGTACTTTTCCAATACGAACTGTTTGGGAAATATGGTGATTCGGGAACATTTTCACCATCCCTTGTGGGGCTGCAAGTTCCTGTCCAATAGCAGCAGCTCGTACCTTTTCCAAATCATCAGCCGTTCCTGCTTTTTCAACCGCTTGTTTCCACAAATAAACCATATTGTAAGCAGATTCCATCGGATCACTAATTACCCTATCGTCGCCATATTTTGCTTTAAATGCTTCAACAAACTTGGTGTTTTCGGGCGTATCAACTGTTTGAAAATAGTTCCAAGCTGCATAATGATCTTTGAGATATTCCACCCCAATTTGACGCACTTCTTCTTCTGCGATACTAACAGACATGACAGGATATTTATCAGGAGTTAATCCTGCCCCTTGCAATTGTTTGAAGAAAGCAACATTACTATCTCCATTAAGGGTATTAAAAATTACACCACCATCGGGTAAAGCAGCCTTAATTTTGGTGATAATGGGGGTAACTTCCGTATTGCCAAGGGGTAAATAATCTTCTCCTACAGTTTCCCCTCCTTTAGCAATTAACTGCTCTTTTATAATAGTGTTGGCGGTGCGAGGGAACACATAATCTGAGCCAACGAGGAAAAATTTTGTTCCTTTATTTTCTAATAACCAATCAACCGCAGGTTCAATTTGTTGGTTAGGGGTTGCCCCAGTATAAAAGACATTTTTAGAGCATTCTTGACCTTCATATTGAACAGGATACCAAAGTAAATGATCCTTCGACTCAAAGACAGGTAAAACTGCTTTACGACTAGCTGAAGTCCAACAACCAAAGACCGTTACTACATTATCTTGGTCAATTAATTTAGTGGCTTTTTCGGCAAAAGTAGGCCAGTCTGACTGTCCATCTTCTTCGATAATTTCAATTTGTTTTCCTAAAACACCACCGGCTGCATTAATCTCTTCAATAGCTAATTTTTCTGCTTCAACGACAGTGGTTTCACTAATAGCCATGGTGCCACTGAGAGAGTGTAAGAGTCCAACTTTAATCGTATCTCCACTTGCAGCAACGGGACTTCCACCCGATGCAGGTGCGTTATCTGTGGTGTCAGTCGTCGGTTGTTCACTTCCACAGGCTTTAAGTAATAAACTTGTTCCTAATGCAGCAGAACCATAGAGGATAAATTTGCGTCTTCCGAGTCTTCTAGTCATAATTAGTGCTAATTCGATTAAGTGAGCTTTTTTAAGTAATCTGTTGAGGAGCAAACACAGAATGAGATAGGGAAATGCCGTATCTTAACCAAATATTTACCAAAAAATAGTAACAAAATATACCATTTTTCTATGACACACAATCTGCATTCATTGAAATTACGGATCTTCAACTTGACGTGCATCATACCAAATCCAACCAGCAGCAGCACATAGAGTTATATTTCCTACCACCGTCATTGCCGCTTGCAGGGTTACCAACCATTCCAAAGATCCTAAGTTGTCAAAGAAATGCCACATACAGGCGCACATAGCACTGACTAGCGCAGGTAACATCCCTAATGCTAATCCTTTCCAACTGTGATCGCCCGTTACTTCCCCGTATCGCCAAATAAACCAGATAGCCGCTATCCACTCGATGACACTAGAAATGTGAATAATCCACGTTGGTATTGATAATGCGTTCATGGAATACTTCTAAAACTTAAAGGATCTTATCAATTTGTTTATTTTATCTTAACAGAGATGGATAAAGGCAAAGAATTCGCTAGGCTTAACTATAGAGGGATGTATCTCAAAATCCCCTTCAGCCGATATTTGAGGTCATCTCCCCACCCATCCACTACCCAAGAGGAGACATTATGACTAGCAAAAGAATTGGCATCTTAACCAGTGGAGGAGACTGTCCGGGGCTTAATGCGGTAATTCGTTCTGTCGTCAAGGCGGCTCGACTTAAAGGTTGGGATGTTTACGGAATCCCCTATGGTACAGACGGATTTATGGACATTGCGACGGGAAAATATAAACCTGAAGATTTATTATTAACCACCCATGGTTATCAACTCCCCGGTATTCTGAAAGGGTTAGACGTATTGCAATTTCTTAGTGGGAGTGTATTAGGGTCATTAAGTAAAGGCCATCCTGAAGATCCTCAAGTAGCAGCAGCCATTTTAAAGGGATATGAGGTCTTAGACTTAGATTCTCTGATTGTTGTTGGAGGGGATGGTAGTATTGACATCATTTATGATCTAGCGCAAAAAGGCAACTGGAATATTATTGCTGTGCCGAAAACCATTGATAATGATGTTCCCTTTACCGAATTAGCCGTCGGATTTTCCACCTCCGTTGACATTGTAACCCAAGGTCTCTACGATTTAACCTTCACCGCCGCCAGTCACGAACGGGTAATGATAGTACAAGTGATGGGACGGGATGCGGGTCATTTAGCCCTTCACGCCGGAATTGCTGGGGGAGCGGATGTAATATTAATTCCTGAATTGACCCCTTACCTTACTTCAGAAGTCATTCATGGCTGTTGTGATCAATTAATCAAATTACGCTCTGCTGGTCGTCAGTTTGCCCTAGTTGTGGTATCAGAAGGGGTAAAAAATGAAGCTAATAAAAAAGAAGCCTATATTGGAGATTATTTAGCCCAACGAATTACCGAACACGGTCAATTTCTCTGCCAAAATCATGATCCCATCTTCTGTAATCTCGATCAATTAGATATTCGGGTCACAGTAATGGGACATTTACAACGTAGTCGCACTCCCTTATCAATTGATCGACTTTTAGCGACTGTCTTTGGTATTCGTGCAGTAGAATTGATTGAAGCAGAAGAATACAATCAAGTCGTAATTTGGCGGGATGGAATGGTCAAAAATGTTGCTCTTAAACCAATTATTAAAATCATTAAAAAATGTCATGCAGAAAATCGGTGTGCATTTCCTGTCGATCCTAACGGTTTTATGGTGAAAACGGCTCAATCATTGGGAGTTTACTTGGGGGAAACAGTAGATAAGTCTGCCCCAGTTATAGACAATGCTTTAGTTGATGCAGTCCCCATGTATGTTTAATCAGTTCTCCCGACTTTATGGTGATAAGCAAACCTTGTCTCTTTTAAGGAATGGGCAATATTGTAATAAAAAGCCAGCAACCTAAAAGCTGCTGGTGAGTTGCAACAAATAAGACAGAATTTGTCTTATTCCTATTTCTTGCGTTTTCCATATTTGCGTAAAAAACGATCAACCCGTCCTTCCGTATCAATAATTTTTTGAGTTCCAGTATAGAACGGATGGTTTCCCGACCAAATTTCCACATGAATCTCAGGTTGAGTTGATCCCACAGTTAAGACTTCTTCCCCATTACAAATAACCTTTGCATTGGGATACCAAGTCGGATGAATCTCTGATTTTGGCATAATGTTTACCTCCAAAAAATAACAAAATTGATTAACGTTTTGAGTATTGAGGTGCTTTCCGCGCTTTGTGCAGACCGTATTTCTTCCGTTCTTTGGCGCGGGGATCACGGGTTAAATAGCCTTCACTTTTCAAAGGTGGGCGATTTTCAGGGGATAGTTGACATAATGCTCTAGCTACCCCTAATTTAATAGCATCTGATTGACCGGTTAAACCGCCGCCGTGAGCCTTAACAACTATATCATACTCGTTTTCTAGCCCTAATGTTTCCAAAGGAGACTTAATCGCTTGAATATAGGAGGGAATTTGATTAAAATAGTCCAATCCCGTCCGTTCGTTCACTGTAATCTCTCCACTACCCGGAATTAGTCGTACTCTAGCAATGGAGGACTTACGGCGGCCAGTTCCCCAATAAACGACTTTATCTTGTGTAGATGTGACAGTAGCTTCCATTAATTACCTCCCTTGGGGATTGTGATGATTTCTAAAGTTTGGGGTTGTTGAGCTTGATGAGGGTGTTCTGAGCCTTTATAAACCTTAAGATTGGTGAATAATTTACGGCCAAGACTATTTTTCGGTAACATTCCCTTAACCGCTTTCTCAACAATTCGCTCTGGGATACGAGCTTGTAATTTCTCAAAGGTTTCGGTTTTCATACCCCCCGGACGACCAGAATGGCGACGATACAGTTTTTGCTGTGGTTTTCTACCTGTAACAACCACTTTTTCTGCATTAATCACAATAACATGATCCCCTGTATCCATGTGGGGGGTAAAGGTGGGTTTATTTTTGCCTCGTAAAATCTTGGCAATTTCTGAGGCTAAACGGCCTAAGCGTTGATCTGTGGCATCGATGACATACCACGTCTTATCTAAGGTATCTATTGTTGGTAATACGGTTTTATTCATTTTCAGGTGTTAGGTTCTAGGTTGGAGGTATCAGTTAGGTTATCTAAAGGCAGGTTAGGCAGCAATCCTCTGGCTAAAGAGCAAAAATCCCTTGAAAAACCTGCCCCTACAATATCTCGCTGAAACTAAAAAGCGGTTGACTATCAAACCACAATTTTTGAGGAAAAGGAAAATTTTCGTAACCCACCCTAAGAAAACAAAGTCCCTTAGCTGGGGCTGCATATTTAACCTCTTCTCTGCGCTGATTGACCCAAATATCCGTAAAATTATCCACTGACCGTTGACCATTGCCCACTTCCACCAACATCCCTACCAAAAGGCGAATCATTCCATACAGAAAACCACTGGCTTGAATTTCAATATGCAGCAAATCCCCCTGTCGATAACAGTCAACGCCCTGCACTTCTACCCAAGAATGAGGACGGTGGGAATTAGATCGACGGAAGGCTGCTAAATGATGTTTACCCAATAAAGGACTTAATGCTGCTTGCATTACTGTTTCCTGAAGTGGAAAGTGGTAATAATGCCAACTAAAGGGCTTAACGAATAAATTGGGGCATTTATCGGTGTAAATCGTATAACGATATCGTCGCCACAAGGCCGAAAAACGAGCGTGCCATTTTAGATCCACCGCCGCCGATCCCCGAATTAAAATATCATCAGATAGGTATCCATTCAAGATGGTTGCCCATCGTTCAGCAGGAATGACGCTCTGATGGTCAAAATGGGCAACTTGTGCCGCCGCATGAACCCCTGCGTCCGTTCTTCCCGATCCATGTAAGGTAACAGGATGGTTAAGAATTTGGGCCAGGGTGTCCTCAATTTCCCCTTGAATGGTGCGATGGTTCGGTTGTCGTTGCCATCCATGAAAATGGCTGCCTAGGTATTGAATAACCAGAGCAACTCGTTGTTTTTCAGCAGATTTAGACGACTTTTCTAACATTTACATCAATTCAATGATAGCCATTTGGGAATTATCCCCTCGACGGTTGAGGGTTCGCACAATGCGGGTATAACCTCCTTTTCGGTTGCCATACCGTTCAGGTGCTTGTTCAAATAAAGCATGAACCAGTTGTTTATCGTAGATATAGCCCATTGCTTGTCGTCTAGCGGATAAAGAGCCATCTTTAGCAAGGCTAATCATTTTATCGACCTCGGAGCGTACGGCTTTAGCCCTAGTCAGAGTCGTGGTAATTTGTCCATTACGGATGAGTTGGGTAGTCAGCGATCGCAGCAATGCTTTACGCTGATCTGCTGGTTTTCCCAATTTTGGGACTTTACATCTATGACGCATGATTCTTAGGTGTTAGGTTTGCTAGTTCTAGGTTTGCTGGTTCTATAAGTTCAATAACTGGAGCATTGGTCACTAAAACACTGATCACTGTTTAGGGTTTTGCTTTTTCTTGAGGTAAGGTAATACCTAAAGATTTTTGCAAAGCTTCAATGACTTCTTCAGCCGACTTTTGACCAAAGTTTTTGATTTCCAAGAGGTCTTCTTGGCTATAATCCAGCAAGTCCGCTACGGTATTAATTTGCGCTCGTTTTAAACAATTATAAGCCCGTACCGATAACTGTAACTCCTCAATAGGAATTTGGCTTTCTGGGTTGACCTCATCTTGATAATCGCTTTGAGTCGCTTCTAACTCATTTAGGTCTCTCAAGGGACTAAATGAATCCACAATGATATTGGCAGCTTCTGACAAAGCCTCCTTGGGGTGTAAGCTACCGTCTGTCCAAATTTCTAGAACTAGGCGGTCTTTTGCTTGTGATCCCTCCACCTGAATATCATCCACACTGTAGTTAACCTTGGTAACTGGCATGAAAACTGCATCAATTTGCAGAAAATCTAAGGAGGCACTATCTTCATTAGAGCGGTCAATGATTCGATAGCCTTGCCCTTTTTCAATGCGAATTTCCATCTCCAACTTAGCCCCTTCTGCTAAAGTGGCGATATATTGGGTTGGATCAACGATTTCTACCTCAGAGGGTAAGTCAAATTGACCTGATGTTACGGTTGCCGGCCCTGTGGCCACTAACCGCCCAATCTGAGGGGTTTCGCTGTAGCTTTTCAGGATAATCCCCTTGAGATTCAACATAATTTCAAGGACATCTTCCCTTACCCCTTCAATGGTGGCAAATTCATGGTTGACCCCGGCAATTCGCACGGCGGTAATGGCTGTTCCCTCTAGGTTAGAGAGTAATACCCGTCTTAGAGCATTACCAATGGTGATTCCTTGACCCCTATCTAGGGGATCAAGGGCAAATTTGCTATATTCTGCCCGATTTTTCTGGGTTTTAGACTCAAGGCACTCAATCTGAAACTGCGCCACGCTTGTGACCTCCCTTCCTTAACTCAGTTTTTCAGTTACTTGTGGTGTCCACTAAAACGGTTGAATTGGCCGCCTTAGCCCTAAAAATTCACTGAATTAGACTCTCCGCCGCTTCGGTGGACGACAACCATTGTGAGGAATGGGGGTAACATCACGAATCAAGGTAATTTCTAATCCTGCCCCTTGTAAAGCTCGGATCGCTGTTTCCCGTCCGGCACCGGGACCACTGACCATGACTTCAATTTGCCGCATCCCCTGATCCATCGCTCGACGGGCTGCCGTATCTGCCGCCGTTTGCGCCGCAAAGGGCGTACCTTTTTTCGCTCCTTTAAAGCCACTAGAACCGGCTGAAGCCCATGAAACGACATCGCCTCTAGTGTCTGATATTGTTACAATTGTGTTGTTGAAGGTAGATTGAATGTGGGCGATGCCATTGGGGACATTTTTCTTTTGCTTTTTTGCACCGCCTTTTCTGGTGGGTCGAGCCATAGTTTTATGCTGAAATAGATACGAGGATAAGGTTCAATAAGGGGACAGTTATTTTTTACCGGGGGCTTTTTTCTTACCAGCCACGGTTACTTTGCGACCTCGACGGGTTCGGCCATTGGTTCGAGTGCGTTGACCACGAACGGGTAATCCTTGGCGATGACGACGACCCCGATAGGTCCCGATATCTCCAAGGCGTTTAATATTCATCGCTTCTAAGCGTCTCAAATCCCCTTCGATTTGAAAGTTTTCGTCGATGTAAGTCCGTAGTTTGGTGGCTTCTTCATCGGTTAAATCCTTAACCCTAGTGTCAGGATTGATTCCGGTGGCTTCTAATATCTTTTGAGAACGGGTCAAGCCGATGCCATAAAGATAAGTCAAGCCAATTTCCACCCGTTTATCCCGAGGTAGGTCAATGCCAGCTATCCGTGCCACGTTGTTTCTCCCTTTTTTTAAATATTTGAGTGTTTGATCAATCTTGCCAAGTTGTGATAGCTTGAGGTTATCAAAATAACTGGGTCGAAAATTTTGTCTTCTAAGGCGAAACGTTTAAGGAACAGGGTTAAAATCCTTCTCGCAAAAACCACTTCCGACTTCTGACTTCCGACTTCGTTTATCCTTGGCGTTGTTTGTGTTTGGGATTAGAACAAATCACCATTACTCTGCCGCGCCGTCGAATGACTCGGCATTTGTCACACATTTTTTTGACGGAGGCTCTAACTTTCATGTTTTTGGCTCACTCTGCAAGCTTATTATTATAGCAATAATGAGGGACTCTGTGGAGTCCTTGGTTGACAAAATACCGATTTTATTAATCAATAATCGTAATCAAGACATTACCTTTTGCCTTTTAGACGATAAGTAATTCTACCTTTGGTTAGATCATAGGGGGTTAATTCTACTTTAACCCGATCACCGGGTAAAATTTTAATGTAATTTCGTCGGATTTTGCCGGAAATGTGGGCTAAGACGTTAAACCCATTGTCTAAATCCACTCGAAACATCGCATTGGGCAATGATTCGGTGACTGTTCCTTCCATTTCAATTAGGTCTTGTTTTGACAAAATAAAGTCCTCTATTGGTTAATTGACCGTTATACAGCAGACAGACGCAAGATCCGCCTAACTTAACATATCTTATCAAAAACGTTGACCGTTTGTCTTATGCCAAATCTGATTGATAGCCCTTAGTCAAATAAAGAGGTAAGGCAGAAGGCAGAAGGGGTTTAGGCAACCTGCAACAAGTTAGTCATAGATTGGGTCACGTCTTCTAAGGATTGGTTACCATCAAGGGAATAGAGATTTCCTTTAGATTGGTAATAGTTAATTACAGGGGCAGTTTGAGCGTGATAAACTTCTAAGCGACGACTAATGGTTTCTTTATTGTCATCTGCTCGTCCTCGTGACAGTAAACGGTCAACTAAGACCGCATCAGGCACTTCAAGATTAACCACTGCCTCAGAAAACTGCTCGATTTTCTCTAACCATTGGTCAAGAAATTCGGCTTGACTAACATTACGAGGAAATCCGTCTAAAATCCAGCCCTTAGCTGCATCTGGTTGTTGGAGACGTTCTTCAATGAGTCCTAATAATAGGTCATCGGGGACTAATTCTCCTTTGTCCATGTAAGTTTTAGCCTTTTGTCCCAAGGGAGTTTCATTGGCCATGGCGGTTC
>JBFRWB010000199.1:0-51837 GCA_051439375.1 Microcystaceae cyanobacterium | reverse complement strand
ATCTGAACATCATACATTGTTGTCAACGATTATCGAGTTCCCAACTCCATCTTCCGAGTTCACGAGACTCACGCTAAGATAAAAAGACAATCATCATGTTATCAATTAGTTGGCGATGACTATTACTTCTTCTCTTTCCTCTCAAACCACAGACCCTAACCATGAGATAATCTATCCTCAAGGTGAATTATGGAGTGATCAACCCCCTTTGGAAAGTTCCTTACATCTGACTCAAATTATGATCTTGCTTAACTCTCTAGAACAGTTATGGCAAGATAGAGAGGACTATGTAGCAGCAGGAGATTTAACCATTTACTATAGCCCTAATCAGAAAAAATCAGAAGCTAAACGAGGACCCGATTTTTTTGTGGTATTAGGGACAAATAAAAACCCCCCTCGTAAAAGTTGGGTGATCTGGGAAGAAGACTACAAATATCCGAATATGATAGTAGAGATTTTATCTAATAGTACTGCTAAGACTGATAGGGGAGAAAAAAAGCGAATTTATCAAGATATATTCCAAACACCTGATTATTTTTGGTTTGACCCCTATACCTTAGAGTTTCAAGGGTTTACTTTAGTCAACAAGAAATATCAACCCATTGAACCCAACGAACAAGGATGGTTGTGGAGTGAACAGTTAGGATTATATTTAGGAATTTATGAGGATCAGTTAAGGTATTTTACCCCTGATGGGGGATTAGTGCTAAAACCCGAAGAATCTACTCTTAAAGAACGTCAAGAGAAGGAATTAGCCTTACAACGGGAAGCAGAAGAACGTCAACAGAAGGAGTATGAGCGTCAACAGAAGGAGTATGAGCGTCAACAAAAAGAAGTTGCACAGCGTGAACTAGCAGAAATTAAAGCTAGATTGAAAGAATTAGGTATTGAGCTATAAATGATTAAGTTATAGTTCAATTGATTAATCCTCTTAAAGAACTTATCCAGTAAAGAAACAGGACGTTTCACTTTAGCGACTAATAATGAGTTATTAATGTAAGATATTAACTAAAAAAGCCTCCCTTTGGAGACTTTGTCTATGTAGCTTCAGCCTTCAGACTGTAAGAATTTAAAAGAATAAAACTTCTTATCAAAAGTCAGTTTTTAGGTAGATTCAAGATATTAGTAAAGGACAAGTCTTTAACGTTTACTGTTAATTTGCCTTGTTTCCAACCTAAATTAATAGGAGAATTATCAGAGGTTTGACTATCATAAAGGTTAAAGTGATTTGACCAATCAAACAACTTGCCATTTTTATGAAGGATGGGTAATAAATTCTGCTGATTATAAGTTAATTGTAAGGTATTTTGCCCTGTCCCTTTAAAAAGGACTTTTCCCTGTTGCAGTTGACTTAAGTTTAAGGGATTATTTTGTTTAACTTTTTTCTTAAAATCTTGATAAGTTTGCTGAGAGTCAATGTCAGACACTTCTAAGGCAAATCCTGCATAAGAATTCCCTTTACTTGTAGCTGTTAAAACTTGTTCAGCCGAATATCTTTTTAACCATCTTGAATTTTTAATGATGGGTTGTTGAGGAGAGCTTAAATTAATCGGAAAAATTGCGATCGCTGTTTTTTCTAATTGAATAAACCAAATATCATTATCTTGTTCAAATGTAGCTGTTTTAGGAAATTGAAAAGCAAAAGGCGTTTCATCAGCCGTTCGTAACCATAGTAATAAATTTTGAAATTGCCCAATTTGATCGCCTCTCTTTTTACCTGGCCTAACTATTTTATGTCCTGTATTAACAGCAAAATAATCGACCCCTCTTTCTTGATTAAAAGCCATTAAACCAAAGGGTTCAACATCTCCATCGGCAAATGCTCCTGCTAAACTTCCCATCTGATAACTCCTACCAAAAAACTGAGTTTCCCAATATCCCGGTATTCTATCATATCCCTCTTTCCAGTTTTCATAAAGGGGTTTTGTAGCTAGAATTTCTAAGGGTTTACTAAACTGTTTCTTCGCTAAGGCTACGACTGCTAATGGAGGACGATAGGTGCTAGTGATAAAGTGTAAGGTATCCAATTCTGGTCTAGGGTTAGGAATAACGGTATCTCCAAAATATAGCCAAAATGTTCTTGCTGCCCCTGCACCAAATACTATGTTGCTACCGCCATAATCTCGCTTTGCTGGACTTCCCCATCCTCCTCGATAGTATTTAATGGCTGCTGCGGTTGACATCCAATCAAGGGCAGCTTTTGCTAACTGTTTGACTTCAGGATCTTTGGCAAAATCATAAAGATTGAGATAAGGTGCAAAGGTATGACTATGATAAACAGGAGAGTCCCATTCTCCCATCCCAATGTTATATAATGCACTGGTATAACGGTGAATTTTTCTTTTATAAATTAGTCTCGTTTCTTCATTTCCTGTTTCTTCTGCCATTAAATAAACAGCGACTTCCCGCATCGCCCTTAAATTATCTGTATTGCGACTATCTACCCATCTTCCTCTACGCTTAATACTCCAGTCTCTACCGCTTTCATCACCAAAACCATGTAGGGGATGGGGTTGGGTTAAAGGATCTTTTTCTGTCCATTTTTTTGCTCCTTTATACATTTCTTGTTTATAATTTGGATGAAGAAATTGACCAAATAGAAAGTATTTACGAATTTGTCCTTTTAAGGTAAAAGAAAAGTAATAGTCAATGCCATTGGTGTGAGCATGATTATTGGGTTGGGGATCATCTTCTTCTAAAAATTGAATTGCCTTTTCTTTATTTCCTGCTAAAAAGTCAAACATTGCTGTAGGATAAGAGCGTTTTTCATTTTCCTCATAACCATTACCGTAACTTTCAGGATTAGCAAAATAATTAATAATAAACGTTGCTCTTTCTTGGAAAGCAGTTTCTAATTCAGGTGTCCAATTATTACGAAATTCAGGGTCAACAATGGGTAAGGTTATGCCATGAAAGGTATTTTTATCTTGTGCTTGACTCGTAATTGCCGAGTTCAATAAGGTCAATTTCCCTGCCACCATTAAGGCGAGGACAAATGCTAGGATACTTAGGGCAAAAAAGCGACGTTTCATGGTTAATTCTTCATTAAATCAATGGTATCTTGTAACTGTTCATAAACAGGGATTTTGCAATCATATTGACTCAATTTCTCTACCGTCGTTTTTCCCCGTCCTGTTAATAGCAAAACAGGCTGACAACCTGCTTTAATAGCACATTCTAAGTCTGAGGGTGCGTCTCCGATAAAAAAGGACTGGGAAATGTCAATTTTATGGTGCTTCGCTGCTTTTAATAATAAGTAGGGGGAGGGTTTGCGACAAAGACAACCTTCCTCTGGATGGTGGGGACAAATCATAATATCGGTAAAAAATACCCCATACTTAGCATAGTCATCCCTAACACGCTGATGAATTGCTTTTACGTCTTCTAGGCTAAAATAGCCTCTCCCAATTCCCGATTGATTGGTGATAATAATTAATTTATACCCTTGGTCTTGCCATTGTTTCAATGCTATCCCTGCATTCAAGGGTAATTTGACCTGTTCGGGTCGCCCTAAATAGGGTATATATTCGATTAAAACCCCATCTCTATCAAGAAATAGGGCTTTTTGGTGGTGTGTGTAGGCGTTATCATTAGTTGGATTTACCATGTTACTAATGGATAATTAACAATGAAGAATTAACAATTTGTCATTAATTTAGGCTATAGTTGTCTCCTTTGAAAAGAGGGAAATTAAGGAAGATTAACCCTCTTTCTTTTTTAGGGACAGGTCATTATCCATTATCAATTAATTGAGTCTAGACAGCAATCTGTGCTTCTAAACCAACATTGGCAAATAATTGTGCTTCCACCTGTTCACAAATACGATGATAGGTGATTAGATGTATTTCTTGGATGTAAGGTGTGTGATCTTGGCTAACAAATAGGGGATAATCTGTATATTTTTTGAGCTTTCCGCCAAAGTTCCCCGACATTCCCAAGGTAATTAACCCCATGTCTTTAGCCGCTTCCATTGCTCGCATTACGTTAGGTGACTTACCAGACGTAGAAATCCCCCAAAGGATATCCCCCGGTTTTCCATAAGCTTCCACCTGACGGGCGAAGACTGTTTCATACTCGTAATCATTTGTCCATGCGGTCAGGGTAGCAGGGTTTGTCCCTAATGCGATCGCAGGTAGTCCTTTGCGATGGAGATGGAAACGTCCGACGAATTCGGCTGCAATATGTTGTGCATCGGCGGCCGATCCCCCGTTACCACAGATTAACAGTTTATTCCCTGTTTGGAATTGTCGGGCAATGGTGGCGATCGCATGATCGATGGCACGACAATATTTGGGGTTAAACGCTTCTTCTAGGCTTTTTAGCCTGTGTTGAATCCAATAACTCACTGTTCCTCCTCACTTATCCAACAGGTAACAGTTTCTCCTGTTCCTGCCAGAACCACTTAATTGTTTTCGATAGTCCTAATTCTAATGGAGTTAAGCACAAATTGGGGACATTTTCCTTAAGTTTGTTTACAGCTAAACATTTTGATTTTGCCCCCACATAGCGAGAGGTGTCAAACTGAATCTGCTCAAAATTATAGCCAACTTCGGCGCAAATCAACTCAGCAAAGCGTCTAATCGTATATTCTTCTCCCGCACCTATATTAATCAGGTCATTATCAACGGTTTGGGATAATTTAACAGCTAAGGCTGCAAAATCATTCACATAAACCAGTTCCCGTGACTGGTAACCATCGCCCCAAAGTACAACGGGTTCATTATATAATTTTCCCCTAATAATCTTCCGAATTAGATCAAAGATAAAGTGCATTTGCCTCCCATCGGTGTGATATTCTGCTCCATAAAGGGTTGAGGGGACTAGGCAGAGATATTTATGCCCATATTGTTTATTTAATGCCAATAACCCTGCGTAAAGCATTCTTTTGGTCATGGCGTAGGTGAATAAACTTTCAATGGGAAGTCCGGTTAAGTAATTTTCTTCAGACAGAGGTAAGTTGGGATCGTAGGCGCAACTTGTCCCCATACAAATGAATTTAGCTTGGGGTTGCTGTTCATGCCACCACGTTAAGATATTTGTATTTACTTTTTGATTAATAATCCATTGTTCCCCCGGATGATATAAGCAAAAGTCCCCTGCTTGTGTCCATGCAGCGAGGTGAAAGATTTGGTCATATTTTTCGGTTGTAAAGGAGGGAAGGGAATTTTCTTGGGTTAAATCACAATTTTTACTATTAATTTTCGTAATTTCGTGGCCTTGTTCTGTTAATTGGTTACACAGATGAGTGCCTAGAAATCCGGTTGCACCAGTGACTAAAATGTTCACGTTTAATTGATTCCTTGTCTGTTTTTCGTGAACGGTAACATAGACATTCTCCCTCTGACAAGTGCTGTTGTTGCGCTTGGGCGCATAAAAGTTAGGTTGAAAGCCTTCTCTTTTCAGAAGATAAAAGAAAGAAGATGACCGATTTTAAGCCTTTTGCAACAGAGTGCGAGGTGCTGATCACGCTATCACACCAAATCCGCCATATAAAACCTAGTTTTCTTTTTTGCCTGAAACCCTCCCTGCCTTGCCTCTTTTATAACTTGGTTTTGTTAACCGGATTTGGTATCACTGGTAACTGATCACTGAAATTACGTCCTGCCACCACACACAACACGCACCCCTCGGTTGGAGTTGCATAAGTACGCCAGTAAGATTTCGCGAGACGCAGAACGGCAAGCGTTGGGACTATAGAACCAACTGCCACCGCGCATTAAACAAATGTATCTATCCCTATCTACCCAAGCAGTGCCATCACTAGGCGCATTTGTAATTAACATGCCAACTATCTTCGCACCATTCCCACACATTCCCGTGCATATCATAAAGTCCCCAGTCATTGGCTCTCTTTTCTCCCACTGCATGGGTTTGACGATTAGAATTGGCACGATACCAAGCATAGTCTCCTAATTGACCTTCATCATCTCCATAACACCATTTTCCTTTGCTTCCTGCCCGACAAGCGTATTCCCATTGAGACTCACTGGGAAGTTGATAATGTTTCCCTGTCATTTCTGAGAGTTTACGACAAAATTCTTGTGCATTATGCCAATTTATCTGTTCTACAGGATGATTGCCTTTATTACGCAAGAAACCTTTAAACCTAGAGGGATTATTCCCCATCACTGCTTGATATTGCGCTTGGGTAATGGGATATTTCCCCATATAAAAGGCTTTAAGGGTAACTTCATGTATCGGTTGTTCATAATTAGATTCATTACTCCCCATCATAAAGCTTCCTGCTGGTATCAAGACCATTTCTAAGGTGATACCCTTTCCTAACTCTTCTGTGATGGTTTTCTGTAGGGGTGCAAGGTTTGCACCCGTTGCAAGGTTTGCACCCGTTGCAAGGTTTGCACCCATTGTAGGGTTTACATTTGCATCCAAATTTGGCTCAGATGTATCTGTTAAAGGCTTCTTCTGTGTCATGAATAACTAACCTTGTCCTGTCCATAAAATCTCTGCTAATTCTACCAGTGACCAGTAAACAGTGACCAGTTAATAGCTGATCATTACTTTACTTGTCTCCCCATCTCCCCACATTCCCTAGACGCAATTTAAACCTTATAATGAAAACCAATCACAAGCGATAATACCATCCACAAAACAATATGAAGTTAAAATCCGTTCTCACCATTACGACCCTTCTACTTCTATCAATTTTAGGTGCAGGAGCCGCTAGTGCCTATGTAGGTTATAGAATGGGGACGCTGGCCTTAAAGGGAGTCAGTCAACCCGAAGATAATCCCACCCGTAAATTAGCTCGTCAAGCCGGCTACCGTAAACCCCAGCCTTTTGAACCCGTTAGTGAAAAAACCATTCTAGTCAAGGTTTATAATCAAAAATATCATTACAATAAAACGACAAAAACGGGTAAAAGTGGGACAACCGCCACAGAAACCAATAAAGAAAAGCCAAAAAGCACCGCTAAAGCCACTTTTCCCCTAAAAGAAACTGATAGAGATATGACCTTGGAAGTTTCCCAAGTCAAACGAGAAGGAGAAGATATCATCTTAACCATCGGTTTAACCAATCAAGGAACAGATGCGGTTAAATTTTTGTATAGCTTCTTAGAAGTTACGGACAATGAAGGAGACGCATTAGGCGTGATTGTAGAAGACTTACCAGAAACCATCCCCGCTAATAGCAAAAAAATCGAAGGTATCGTCAGAATTCCCACGACTTTAACGGAAGAAACCACCGCATTATCCTTAAGCTTAAGCGATTATCCCAAGCAAACCCGAACCTTAAAGATTCCCAATATTCCCCTTAACGATATTGAAGCATCAACCCCCGAAACCTCCGAAACCCCAGAATTAGAAGAATCCCCTAACTAACCTTGAGCAAATAAGGTTAAAACAATCTTATGACCATTCAAGACATAATTCTGAGATTATTAGCGATAATGCTTCTAATTACCCTTAATGGATTCTTTGTCACTGCCGAATTCTCCCTTGTTTCCGTTCGGCGATCGCGTATTAGTCAATTAGTAGAAGCAGGGGATATTCAAGCACAAACCGTACAATCATTGCAGCGCAGTATTGATCGGTTACTTTCTACCACTCAGTTAGGAATTACCCTTTCGAGTCTAGCATTAGGATGGATTGGAGAAAATACAATGGCTGTTTTGGTCAAACAGCTATTTAATGGTCTTCCCTTTCCTGAAACGGTAAAAAACTCTCTTTCCCATGGGGTAGCTATTCCCATTGCCTTTTTACTAATTGCCTACCTCCAAATTGTTCTAGGAGAACTTTGTCCTAAATCCATCGCCTTAGTCTATTCTGAACAGGTTGCACGGTTTTTAGGTCCTCCCATTGGGGTAATTGCTCGTATTTTTAATCCTTTTATCTGGATTTTAAACCAATCCACCCGTTTATTACTCCGTAGTCTCGGTCTTAAAGACTCCTTACAAGGTTGGTCGAATCAGGTAACCCCCGAAGAATTACAGATTATTATTGCCACAGAACGAGAGTCAACGGGTTTAGAAGCAGAAGAACGGGAATTACTCAGTAATATTTTTGAATTTAGCGAAGTAAGCACCGAAGAAGCAATGATTCCCCGAACACAATTGGTTTCCATTGCCGAAACTGCCACCTTTGAAGCGTTGTTAAAAGAAGTAACGAAGACGGGCCATTCTCGCTATCCTGTACGGGGAGAATCCTTAGATGATATTCGAGGGATGATTGATTTTAAGGATTTAGCCGTTCCCTTAGTACAGGGTGAAATTATTACAGATAGTCCCATCAACCCATGGGTTAAACCCGTCAAATTTGTCTCTGAGTCTTTACCATTGAACGAGTTATTATCTTTGATGCAGCGATCGCAACTTAAAATGGCCATGGTTGTCGATGAATTTGGCGGTACATCGGGGTTAATTACCTTACAGGATATTGTCGATGAAATTTTAGGGGATCAAGGCAATGATGAAGAAGATAAGGAAGGAGGACTCCAAATTATCGATGATCAAACCTATTTAGTAGAAGCACAAATGGAGGTAGAAGAATTAAATGAAGTCTTGGATTTAAACTTACCTATCATCGATGAATATCAAACAATTGGCGGATTTTTACTCTATCATTGGCAAAAAATTCCCCAGTTAGAGGAAAGTTTTAATTTTGATTCTTTAACCTTTACAGTGACGGAAGCAGAAGGGCCTCGACTCTCTAAGATTTCCATTAAACGTCGGGTAAATGAAGAATAGAGAATGAAAATTTACTAATAACTGATTATGACTTTTACGTTTAAGATTGGCACATTTAACCTATATAATTTGGCCTTACCTAACCATTCATTTTATCGCCGCTTAGAGTATTCAACGGAAGACTATGCCAAGAAAAAGCGATGGATCGCTCAACAATTGGAACGAATGCAAACCGATATTGTTGGGTTTCAAGAAGTTATTCATGCTCAAGCATTTGATGAATTATTAAATGAAACCGAGGGATACGAGCATTATTATCGTGTTATTGCAGAAATGGATGGGACTCATCCAACTGTTGCACTTGCGTCTAAATTTCCTATTACTAAACTCGATATTATACGCAAGTTTCCTAAACAAGCCAGCTTTAAAGTCCAAACCGTTGAAATCCCTTTTGAAACCTTTTCCAAACCGATTTTAGTCGCTCAACTTGCTTTAACCCCTAACCTAATTACTACCATCGTGGTGGTACATTTAAAGTCAAAATCCCCTATTTTTCCCAAAAAGGTTGATCCCAATGATCCCGTTGAAATTGCAAAAGGACAAGGAAGAGCATTGGTATTAAGAACAGCAGAAGCGATCGCTTTACGCATCTTTTTAATTAAGTTATTACAAGATACCGATCATCCTGTCATTGTGTTAGGAGATGTCAATGATGGAGGTTTAGCATTTACCTCTCAAATTATTACAGGTGATCCCCCTCAACAATGGGAAACATTATCTAAGAAAAAGAAAGTGTGGGACGTTTTGCTTTACAGTGCTAAAGAGATTCAAGATAAACAAAGCAAAGGAAACTTTCCTTATACCCATATTCACAACGGCTATTATGAAAACCTTGATCACATTTTAGTGAGTCAAGAATGGGTTAAACAAAATCCTCGTCGAATTGGTCAAGTTAAGTATGTTACTGTGTTTAATGACCATCTAATTGATGATACCCTATGCGATGAAAACTTACCCTCTTGGAAATCAGATCATGGTCAAGTAGTAGCCACTATCAAAGTAGAAGATGAGAAATAAATGACCCAGTTAAGTTAAATTTCGTGCCTCAGCCTAACCTACGGAACTATTCAGGTGGAATTAAAAATGCGGATAAATCTGCTTACAAAAAATTTGGGTTTAAAGCCGCCTCTTTTAAGAGGATAAAAAAAGAAAATGATCGATTTTAAGCCTCTTGTAACAGAGTGCAAGATGCTGATCACTGGTAACTGCTCACTGAAATTACCGTCATGATTCCCGCTCAAGATTGTCAGAGGGGATGTCTTTGAGGTACATTAACTGATGAACTTCTTCTCCTCACCTCACAGCCGAGTAGTTAACTGATGAGGTTTTTCTAATGCTACCTTTACGAACCAGTCTGAGTCTTATTTCCCTGTGTTTCTTGACCAATTTTTCCCTCAATATTCCGCTTTTAGCCAATCCTGTTGCACCGTCTTTGATTGCTCAAGCTGTAAAAGCTGAGACAGATACACTAACAAAAGAAGGAATTCAAACCGTTCTTGATAGTGTAGAAACAGCCAGAAAAGCCAATGATGTTGAGGGTATTCTCAAGCATCTGGCCCCTTTTATTCATTCTACCGTCAGTGTAGAATTAGAAAGACAAACTGTTATATTTAGCCTCGATGGATTAACAGAACATCAAGCCTATTTAACTGAAACCTATGAATTTATTGAAACTCGAAAAATCCTCGATAGACGGGTAGATATTCGTATTTCTCAGGATGGCAAAATGGGAATTGTTGTTATCTATGAGGAGATAGAATATACCACTGATGAAGGGGCAAATATTCTTACGGAAAGCGTCGATACCTTGCGCTTTGGTCTAGTTAATGGTGAACCAATGGTGGTTTCTGCTACCCTAAAAGGATGGTTATCCCCCACCCTAACTAAGCAGTAAAAGTCAACCGTTAAGGTTTGTTTAAACAAGTTTTACACCCATCAAAATTAACCCATGAAATACCAATTAACGAAAACAAAACTAATCGCTCTCAGTAGTGCAACGCTATTTGCACCTATATTTGTAAACGTAGCCCCTGCAAAAGCAAGTTTTGGGGACTTTATGCTAGGAGTTGGGGTAGCAGCCGGTGCTGGTGCGATTATTCGCGGGAATAATCGTGCTAGAGAAGAACGTTATCGTCCTGTTCCCCCCGAACAAGAATATTATCGCGGAGTAGAAGATGGCACAAATGGGGCAAGATATGATAATCCTCGAAAGTCTCCCGACTATGATCGTGGGTATCGAGTCGGTAGTCAAAGAAGACGGTAGAATAAGGGTTTTAGGTGCGAGGGATAAGGTATAGGTCTTAGGTTAATAGATGGTTAAACCTCACACCCCATCGCTGATTAAAGTGTTAGTTTCGAGGGAAGTTCGGGCATCCTAAATACTAGCGTTAAAGTCTTCGCTATGCTAATCCGCCATGAACACTATTCCTCCATTTCGTCACATTTTGATTATCGAAGATCAAAAAGCTCGTCGCATTATTGCCCTTGAAGACTCCACCTATGGGGTAGGTCGTGAATCCAGTAATGATATTGTTATTTATGATCGAGTCGTTTCTCGCCATCATGCGACCCTACTTAGGGTTAAAATCAGTCCTAAACCTGATAGCTATTCCTACCGCATTATTGATGGAGATTTACACGGTAATCGTAGCACCAATGGTCTGATTATAAATGGACGAGCGACGACCACTCATGATCTTAAACATGGAGATGTTATTCTTTTTGGGAGTGATTCCAAAGCCAGTTATTATATCCTGTCAACTTCCTTAAAAATTGCCCTCTTTAATCCTTCAGATGACAATGAACTCTCTTTGTTAGACGAAGAAGCCACCATGATTAGTGAGGATAGCAGTAAATCTACTCTGATTACTGGGGAAGAGTGGAAACAACCTGTGATCGCGACTCCAGAAAAAAACAGCGATCATTCCCCTAATCAAATGAATCAAACCGAATTGGTACGACTGGCTTCTTTTCCTGAACTCAGTCCCAATCCTATTATAGAAATGAATTTCGTCGGAGATATTACCTATTTGAATCCGGCCGCCAGCATTAAATTTAAAACTATTCATCAAGAAAAGCTTAATCACCCTGCTTTAAGTGGATTATTAAGTGAATTTCAAAGTACAGAAGGAAATTTACTCTTAAGAGAAATTAAAGTTAACGACGAAACCTTTGAGCAGTATGTTCACTATCTTGTGGATAGTCAATTGGTTAGAAGCTACTTATTTGATATCAGTGAAAGAAAGCAGTTTGAGCAAAAACTTACCTATCACGCCTTTCATGATACCCTGACGGGGTTACCTAATCGTAATTGGTTTGATGAGCAGCTAGAGATTGCGATCGCTCAAGCGAAACGTAAAGAAACCTCACTGGCCATTATGTTTATTGATTTAGATTGTTTCAAAAACATCAATGATACACTGGGTCACAGTATTGGGGATATTGTCTTAGAAAAATTTAGTCAACGCTTGAATAATTGTGTAAGAACTGGGGATATTGTTGCTCGTTGGGGAGGCGATGAATTTACCCTCATCTTAGGCAATATTCAAAATGCAGAAGATTCGGTACATTTAGCCCAACGTATCTTAGCAGGGATGAAACCACCGATTGAAGTTAATGAGCATCAACTCTACGTCAAGTGCAGCATCGGGATCGCTATTTATCCTCAAGATGGGTTAGATAGGGAAACCCTCGTTAAGAATGCAGATGCTGCTTTATATCGTGCCAAAGAAAGGGGGAGAAATCATTATCGCTTCTATAGTTCAACCATGACCTCTAAGGCTTCTCTCTTACTCAAATTAGAGAATTTACTCCATGATGCTCTAAAAAACGATGAATTTACCCTTAATTATCAACCTCAATTACACCTAAAACATCAAAAAATTACGGGAATGGAAGCACTCTTACGCTGGTATCATCCCGAATTAGGTCAGGTTTCCCCTTTAAAATTAATTCCTTTAGCGGAAAAAACGGATTTAATCTTTCCGCTTGGGGAATGGGTGCTAAAAACGGCCTGTGAACAAAACTGTGCATGGCAAAAAGCAGGTTTTTCTCCTGTACCCATTTCTGTCAACTTTTCACCTCGACAGTTTCAACATCCCCATTTAGTGGAGATGGTACAGCAAACCCTCGAAAAAACAGGGATGGATCCCCAATGGTTAGAGGTAGAAGTGACAGAAAATACCATCATGCAAAATGCTGAATTAGCCTTAGAAATGATGCAAGGATTAAAGGCTTTAGGGGTAAATCTATCCATGGATGATTTTGGCACCGGATATTCCTCTTTGAGCTACTTACAGAAATATCCTTTTCATACTCTCAAAATTGACCAGTCTTTTGTGCAGAATTTACAAGACAAACCCCAAGATGAGGCGATTATCTCAGCGATTATTGCGTTAGGACGTAGTTTTCACCTGCGAGTGATTGCAGAAGGGGTAGAAACCTTGCAACAACTAGAGATACTTCGTCGTTTACACTGTGAGGAAATTCAAGGATTTTGGTTTAGTCGGCCATTACCAACGGAAAATGCTACCCAACTTCTGGCACAACGGGCATAACTATTTTTTGAGCTAATCTTAGTTTAGCAGAACGGGAACGAGGATTTTGTTTAATTTCCTCTGTATCTGCGGTAATTGGCTTTTTAGTTAAGACTTGAACCCTATCCGAGTCCCGAAATGAATGTTTAACTCGACGATCTTCTAAACTATGAAAGCTGATAATGGCAAATTTCCCCCCGATTTGCAGCCATTGAGGGGCAACATCAAGAAAACGTTCTAACGAGCCTAATTCATCATTAACAGTAATGCGTAACGCCTGAAAGACTCTTGTAGCAGGATGAATTCTACCATAACGAGCTTTAGGAGGATAACAAGTTGCGATCGCATCTGCTAATTCGGTAGTGGTTTTTAATGGACGAATATTGACAATTTTGCGAGCAATCCGCCGTGAAAGCCTTTCTTCTCCATAAGAATAGAAAATATCTGCTAAATCTTTCTCTGACCAATGATTAACCACCTCAGCCGCTGTTAATGACTGTTGACCATCCATCCGCATATCTAAAGCCGCTTCATGGCGAAAACTAAAGCCTCGTTCTGCTTGATCAAATTGGGGAGAACTAACCCCTAAATCTGCTATAATGCCCGAAAATTCATTCTTTTTACTGGGATAATCTGCAAAATTTCCCTGCCAAAATTGGAGTCTTTTCCCAAAAAGGGGAGATAATTGGCTGTGACACACATCAATAGCAGTTGCATCTCGATCAATGGCTGTTACCCGTACATCGGGATAAGCCTCTAAGATTAAGCGAGTATGGCCGCCTCTACCTAGAGTCGCATCAAGATAATGACCACTAGGTTGAATCTCTAATCTTTTTATCAGTTCTTGGGCTAAAACAGGAATATGTTCCACGTAAATTCGGGATTGAGACATGGGGAATGAACAAATAATGGAGACAGACTCGACAGACTAACTTTTATCCTCACCTCTGAGGAAAATGCTACCATGAGATTCAGGAAAAGACAGACCTTCCTTCTTAGGGCATCACTGTTTTTTAATCCCTTATCTTCACACATTGTTTTGAATAAACAGGCTAAAAACGTTTATGAAATCTAAAGTAGCTATTGTTCAACCCTCCGGCATTTTAGACGGCACAAGAGCAGCGCAATTTCGCCAAGAAATTAATGAATTAGTAGAAAATAAAGTAAATATTGTAGTAATTGATTTTAAAGATGTGACCTTTATGGATAGCTCTGGTTTAGGTGCATTAGTGCTTGCCCTTAAAACCGTTCGTGCAGCTAAAGCTCAGTTATTTCTCTGTTCAATTAATGATCAAATTAAGATGTTATTTGATCTTACCAGTATGGATCGAGTGTTTGAAGTCTTTTCTAGTCGGGAAGAATTAGAGCAGAAAATTCTCAATGCTTCCTCTTAACCGAAGTACGGTGATACCCCTAGTAGAGAGGGATCAGATTCTGCCCAACGAAGATAGAATTGAGAGAAAGATATAGATTGTAACCCCCCACCAAGGAAATTTTATTCATGCTCTCTACTCTGATGGAAGACTTCAAAATTATTTTTGAGCGAGATCCGGCGGCTCGCAATTGGTTAGAAGTATTATTTTGTTATCCCGGTCTTCAGGCTCTTCTATTCCATCGTTTTGCCCATCTTTTGTACCGTTTAGCCGTTCCTTTGATTCCTCGTCTTATTTCTCATCTTTCTCGCTTCATTACAGGAATTGAAATTCATCCCGGTGCAGATATTGGGAAGGGAGTGTTTATCGATCACGGAATGGGGGTAGTGATCGGCGAAACAGCTATTGTTGGGGATTATAGCCTAATTTATCAAGGAGTGACCCTTGGGGGGACAGGAAAAGAAAGTGGAAAACGTCATCCAACTCTTGGCGAAAATGTTGTTGTGGGTGCGGGGGCCAAAGTGTTAGGAAATATTTATATTGGCAATAATGTACGAGTCGGGGCAGGATCTGTGGTATTGCGGGATGTTCCGTCAGATTCTACCGTAGTGGGTATTCCGGGACGCATTAAGCACCGATCAGAAGCAAAAATTAATCCTCTTGCCCATAATAATTTACCAGACTCAGAAGCTGATGTCATTCGGACGTTACTCGATCGCATTGAAACCTTAGAAACAGAAGTTAAACACCTCAAAAAAGCTCATTCAGGGGAAACCGTCTATATTAAGTGTGTAGAAGAAGAAAACCTCCCCTTAGTTCATCATGGTGGACACCATCTCAGCGATCGCGAAATCGAGGAGTTTTTAGGGGGAACAATTTAAAAGGGTAGTAAACCGAAGATATGTAGTGATTGCTTGACAGATTTTACTATTAAGCGATCGCTTTTAATTAAAATTACATTTATTTTAGATTTAAGACAATTGCAGTTAAGTTGTCTTAAGCAGCTAAAGAGGAGGAATCCGTCAAGAAATGGCGTAAATGATCAAGAATCAGGGGCTTACCTTCCACCACTTCCCCGCAATATTCTTCTAAACTGGCTAAGGTTAGGACATTTTTGAGGGTTTGATCAGAGGTACACTGTCCAATCCAATCAAGGGTTTTTTGAAAGGTTTGATCATGGTGGAGGATCTTTTCAACTAACTGTTGAACTAAAAGAAGTATGTCATTTCTGTGAAGGGTTTTATCGTCAATTTTTTGCTTAATAGGAGGATAAGCGATAACGATTGCAGATAAACGAAAAATTAAGTAATTATATCCTTGTTTTGGCGAGGTATTCAAATACCTTTTTTCGAGATTGTGATAACGGTAAGTAATGAGTTGACTGATTTCTTCGGTTGAGCATTGATGGTAACGATCAGCAATCTTACCGACTAACCAAGTAGCAATACTATGGTGAGAATGGGGATAAGTTTGGCTCAAACGGTTATTCCACAATTTGTAGAATTTAAGGGTTAAATTGACCATAATCTATACTCTCCTATCAATGCAATAACCTCATTGTCAGAAAAAAGGATGAATCTTCATCTTGATAACCCTCTCCCTTTTTCTAAATATATTTTCAGTTTTCCGTACTTTCTAGGTTTTAACAACCGCAGTTTAGGAAGTTAAGGAATAACTTAAGATAGATTATGGACTCAATCATGATTATTTTAATTTAAGTGTCGTCATGTCTGAACAGCAAGAACCGATCAAACTCCCTCGTACCAGTGAATCAGATAATTTGAAACGTATTCGTCATACTGCATCTCACATTATGGCCATGGCGGTTCAAAAACGCTTTCCCAAAGCACAAGTTACCATTGGCCCTTGGACAGAAACAGGGTTTTACTATGATTTTGATGTTCCTGAACCCTTTACCGAAAAGGATCTTAAGGATATTAAAAAAGAAATGATCAAAATTATCAATAAAAAACTACCCGTTATTTGCGAAGAAGTCACCCGTGAGGAAGCAGAAACACGAATTAAAACAATTAATGAGCCTTATAAGCTAGAAATTCTTGAAGGAATTGAAGAACCTATCACGCTTTACTATTTAGGTGATCAATGGTGGGATCTCTGCGCTGGCCCCCATGTAGAAACGACTGGAGATATTCACCCCAAAGCGTTTGACTTGGAAACCGTTGCGGGTGCATACTGGCGAGGAGATGAAACGAAAGCACAACTTCAACGGATTTATGGAACAGCATGGGAAACGCCTGAGCAGTTAAAAGAATATAAACGGCGTAAAGAAGAAGCATTAAAACGAGATCACCGTAAATTAGGGAAAGAACTCGGATTATTTATTTTTTCTGATCCCGTTGGCCCCGGACTCCCTCTTTGGACTCCTAAAGGTACGCTGATTCGGTCAACATTAGAGGATTTCTTGAAGCAAGAACAGATTAAACGGGGTTATCTCCCTGTTGTTACACCCCACATTGGTAGAATTGATTTATTTAAGATTTCGGGTCATTGGCAAAATTATAAGGAAGATATGTTTCCGATGATGGCGGAAACTGTGGATGATGCAGCCAAAGAAATGGGTTTTGTTCTTAAACCGATGAATTGTCCCTTTCATATCCAAATTTATAAGAATGAATTACGTTCTTATCGGGACTTACCCATGCGGTTAGCCGAATTTGGAACGGTGTATCGTTACGAACAATCGGGTGAATTAGGTGGTTTAACCCGTGTTCGAGGCTTTACAGTGGATGATTCTCACCTTTTCGTTGCCCCAGAACAATTAGATCAAGAATTCTTGAATGTGGTTGACTTAATTCTTTCTGTCTTTAAGAGTTTACAACTCAAGAATTTTAAAGCAAGATTAAGTTTTCGTGATCCTGAGTCAGATAAATATATTGGTTCAGATGAAGCATGGCAAAAAGCACAAAATGCCATTCGTCGTGCGGTGCAAACCCTCGATATGAACTATTTTGAAGCACCGGGGGAAGCGGCTTTTTATGGTCCTAAATTGGACTTCATTTTCCAAGATGCGTTAGAAAGGGAATGGCAATTAGGAACAGTACAAGTTGACTATAATTTACCCGAACGTTTTGACCTTGAATATATGGCCGAAGATGGGGAAAGAAAGCGGCCAGTCATGATTCACCGTGCGCCGTTTGGTTCATTAGAGCGATTAATTGGCATTTTAATCGAGGAATATGCAGGAGATTTTCCGTTATGGTTATCTCCGATTCAAATTCGTCTTTTACCTGTCAGTGATGCTCAATTAGACTATGCGAAACAAGTGGTGAGTCAAATGCAGTTACAGGGAATTCGCGCTGAAGTGGATACTTCTGGGGAACGACTTGGAAAGTTAATTCGCAATGCAGAGAAGGCGAAAATCCCTGTTATGGCGGTTGTTGGGGCGAAAGAAGTAGAAGCTGAAGCCCTAAGCGTTCGTACCCGTGCATCAGGAGAATTAGGGGTAATTTCGGTGGCTGAAGTCACAGAAAAGTTAACAGATGCAATTAGTAATCATCATAATTTTTAAGGGTTTTGGGTGGGAATAAATCCCACCCTTTTTGTTCTTTCCGATAAAAGCTTATTTATCTGAGATTCTTGATGTTTATAAAAAATATAACAGCAAACAAAAAAGGTATAGTTTTATCTCAAGTTATGGATCTTGATAATCCTGATTTTAGCCTAGAAAAATTTATTGAATTTGCTTTAACTGAACGATTTTTAGGGTTAAAATAATTATTTGTTATACTTGTATGAAGTTGCAAATTTAACAAAAACCTTAAGTTATTACAAAATCAAGATGAAACCCCTTTATGAAAGTGATTACGGACTTTGGGCTGAAACCATGGCTAAGTTATTAGAAACGGGTCAATTTTCTCAGCTTGATATTGAAAATTTAGCAGAGGAAGTGAGAGACTTGTCGAAACGAGAACGGGACAAATTAATTAGCAGTATGCGCTTAATTTTACACCATCTCTTAAAATGGGACTATCAACCGCAAAAACAATCTCGTAGTTGGATGATAACCATTGAAAGAGAGCGCAATAATATCAGTGATTATCTTGAAGATAGCCCTAGCTTTCACCGCTACTTATCAGAAGAATGGATTAAAAAAGCTTATCGTAATGCACGATTAAATGCAGCAAAAGAAACTGATTTAGAGTTTCCTATAGATTGTCCTTATACCATTGAGGATGTTTTAGAGCGTCCAATTACTTTAGAATAAACTATGAATTAGTTCTTATTGGGCAAAAAATGGATAGTCAATGGCAGCAAGGTGAATTAATCTCCCTAGAAATAACTGATGTTAGCCATTCAGGAGATGGAGTAGGGCGATTTCAAGGGAGAGTGGTATTTGTCCCCAATACAGTGACGGGCGATCGCTGTTTAGTTCGTCTCGTTCGTGTTAAAAAAGACTATAGTTATGGTCAACTGCAAGAATTGTTAACCCCATCTCCCCATCGTATTCGGCCACGGTGTCTCGTTGCAGATAAATGTGGGGGATGTCAATGGCAACATATAGAATACGATTACCAAAAAGAATTAAAATATCAGCAAGTTATACAGTCTTTTCGTAAAATTGGTCATTTCTCTGCTCCTCCTGTCTCTCAACTCCTTAGTGCGGCTAATCTTTCCCCATTAGGCTATCGTAACAAGGCTACCTATCCCATTGGGCGATCGCTAAATGGACAGGTAAAAATGGGCTATTATCGTCGCCAAAGCCATCAAATTGTGAACCTTAATCAATGTCCCGTACAGGATGAACGATTAAATCCGATCTTAGCTGAAATTAAACAAGATATTCAAGGGCAAAATTGGTCAATCTACAATGAAAAGAAACATCAAGGAAAATTACGCCATCTTTCTCTAAGAATTGGCCGTCGTACGGGCGAAATGCTCTTAACCCTTGTTTCATGCGATCGCAAACTTTCCCATCTTGACACTCAAGCGAAGGATTGGATGCAACGTTATCCCCAATTAGTTGGTGTCGCTTTAAACCTTAACACACAGGCAACAAATGTTATTTTTGGCAAAGAAACAGAGTTAATCACAGGGAAAGAATATATAAAAGAAATTTTCGCAGATTTAACCTTTCATTTATCTTCAGATACCTTTTTTCAAGTCAATACAGAAGCCGCAGAAATCCTACTACATTTTATATTGCAAAGACTAAATTTGCAGGGAACAGAAACCCTGATAGATGCTTATTGTGGGATAGGTACGTTTACGCTTCCTTTAGCTAAACGGGTTAAGATGGCTTATGGTATCGAAAGTTATGATAAATCCATTGAAAAGGCTAAATTCAATGCCCAGATTAATCAAATTAACAATATTAAGTTTTTAGTAGGGAAGGTAGAAGATCGCTTAAGTCAACTTGAGATTAATCCAGATGTTCTCTTACTAGATCCACCCCGCAAAGGCTGCGATCGCCAAGTCATCAACGCTATTCGCCACCTTTTACCGTCTCATCTCGTCTATATTAGTTGTCAACCCTCTACCCTTGCACGGGATATTGCTTTAATTTGCCAAGATGGGGTTTATCAACTACAAGAAGTACAACCGATTGACTTTTTTCCACAAACTTCCCATGTGGAGTGTTTGGCCTTCTTAGAACTTAGAGAACCTAATCTGTTATAATGGATATAAATCCTGTGGTTGTAAAGCCTAATCCTACCCTCCCTAGGGGCAACTACCTAACTTACTTTATTTTTCTTTAAAAGTCAAGTCTTTTCTTTTTGGGATTTGATTTTCATTAGCCTAATATGTCTTTGTTAACAAAAACCCCTTTTATTTTGAGGAAAAACCTGATGTTGTCGTCTGTTTAGATAATTACTACCTACCCCTAGTTTTGTTTTTAAGTTAGTTTAGCTTCTTTACTTTTTTTACCTAATCCCAATTTTCCCTTTTTACGAGAGTAGATTTTCTTCCCTATTATTGTTAGTAATTTTATCTGAAATTTCCCTATTATTGTTTTCCTAATCTACTCATACAATCCGCCATTTAGTCATCTCAAGGAGTAACATTCGTGATTGCAATCTCCCTCCCCCCTGCTAAGAGAAGTTGGCGCACCATGAGTTTTACGTCCACCCTGTACTTATGTCCGATATTAGAATTATTATTAGCAGATATTCCCGAACCCCTCAAGCCCGAAGTCCGTTTAGGGTTGCAGGAAGCCTTAGTTAACGCTGCCAAGCATGGAAATGAGTTAAACCCCGAAAAAACCGTTATTGTCCAGTTTTGTGCCACTAAAAGCGAGTATGTTTGGGTTATTTCCGATCAGGGGATAGGATTTGTTCCCACCTGTCACTGCTCTGATTCACTCGAAGAACAACTCGCCTTAGCAGAAGCAGAAAGTGGCCGAGGATTATGTATGTTGTATCAAATTTTTGATCATGTTCACTGGAATGGAAAGGGAACACAATTGACACTAACTAAAAAAATCCCTTAATTGCTAATGTTTCCCATGGGAAGGGCAGGGTAGGGGCGAAATAGAGCGATCAAGCCACCCTGTCGCTTGGTTAAGGTGAGTTAACGCTTCTTCTGGCTGATCTTTGAGTAAATAAACCAGTGCTGTTCCCAAATATTGACCCGCCTGTGCTTTACGGTTTCCTTTAAGACTATGCCAATCTTTAGGGGTAATTCCTAGACGTTGCGCTAAAATTTGTGCTAATTCAAGGTCAGAAAGCTCATTAAGGGAAGCTGGAGGAGAAGAAACAGTAGATTGAGTCATTGCTGTTCACTAAAATAATCGATTTCCTTTAATTTTACCTTGCTTTTCTAGGGGTGATTCAATCAATTAAAAAGTGCGATCAAACAGGTGATCACACTTTGTTAAATAAAGAAATCAAACAAAATCTGGTTTTTGAAGCTGTTTTACAGTTTTTCTCTTTATTATTAATCGATTCCTAACTGATCGCCTCGTTTATACTGCATATAAGCAGCAAAAAAGAGTCCAGCTAAGGTGACAAAAATCAAACCTAGCACAATACCTAATAATAAGGGTTCAATCACAATTGTTCTCCTAATTTAGAGGAATAGGGTCATAACCATAGCAATCATATCATAAAGCTGTACTTATGTAGAAAGAGATTAAATTATCTTTTCCATTTGCATTTGTTGTAACATTTTACGCAAAGAAGCTCGCCAATAAGGCGGTGGGTTTCCTAAAACATCACTTACTTTTTTACTAGATAAAACCGAGTAAGCTGGCCGTTTAGCGGGTGTGGGATATTCAGCCGTTGTAATGGGAAGAACTTGCTCAATGGTTAGAGGAATATTTAAAGCTTTTGCTTCTTCAAAAATAGCCATTGCAAAATCATACCAACTAATCACGCCACTATTAGTAAAATGATAAATTCCTTTAGCTTGTTTTGATAATAATTGAGTAATCGTTATCGCAATATCATAAGACCAAGTAGGTGATCCAACTTGATCCATTACTACATTTAATTTAGGTCTTTCTTTCCCTAGACACAACATCGTTTTAACAAAATTTCCTTTTCCTGCAACACCATAAACCCATGCAGTTCTTAGAATACAATAGTTATCGGTTACCGTTTGAATGGCTGATTCCCCTGCTAATTTAGATTTCCCATAAACACTTAATGGGTTGGTTTTATCTGTTTCTAAATAGGGAGTATTTTTCTGTCCATCAAAAACATAATCAGTAGAAATATGGAGAAAAAATGCGTTATTTTTTTGGGCTTCCGTTGCTATAATTTTGGGAGCGATCGCATTAATTTGATGGGCTAACTCTGGTTCACTTTCTGCTTTATCCACTGCGGTATAAGCTGCTGCATTAACAATTAATTGTGGGTTGATTTCTTGAATGGTTGCAGAAATTTGTTCATCTTGTGTCAAATCTAAGGTAGAACGAGTAAAGGGATAAACCTCTCCGAGTTGAGAAAGAGATGCTTTTAATTCTGTTCCCACCTGTCCATCTGCACCAATTAAAAGAATGTTAGTCATAATTGTAGGGTTATTAACTATAAACTATTCAGTATAAACGATACACTACTCAATATTTTCCTGCTGACCAAAAGGACGATCACCAACACCTAGTTGTTTCTTACTATTTGCTAAGTCCATCCAAAGATTTTTAATGCGATGGTAAGCATCTTCAGGCTTAATCTTTCCGGCTGTTTCTAAATTGCAAATGTAACTAATTTTTTGGGCAAATTCTTGCAAATTAGCATTAAATACTAAATTTTCTGGCTTAACCTCACCCCGATAAGGATAATGGGGGTGGAGAAAGTTCTCTTTTTCGTTACGAGACATCATTAAAGTTCCTCTGTTAAAAGCCCCTTTGATCTTTTCCCTATTGTACGGATAGAATTAAATTTCGGTGTTTAAATATTTTAAGCCGTTTTCTTAACTCAAGATTAACTAATTCTTAACCTCATGCGCTATTTTTTACCTACCCTACTAGGAATCTTGCTCTTTTTCAGTCACCCAATGACAGCCACTGCAACCCCTCACTTCGCAGCTTTACCCATTGTTAAAAGTATTTTTGCGGGAAATCCACCTAAAAACATCGGAATTAGTAAAGGACATCTTTCTGCTTGTCCCGCCTCTCCTAACTGCGTTCTTAGTCAAGATCCTGATGCTTCCCACGCTATTGAGCCAATTTCCTATCAAAGCGATCGCAACACAGCTAAAGAAACCCTTTTAAAAGTGCTATCTGTTGTTCCTAATACCACAGTGATTGAAGACGATGGAGACTATATTCGGGCGCAATCTGTTAGCCGAATTATGGGTTTTATTGATGATTTAGAGTTTTATTTTGCCCCAAATGAGAAAATTATTCACATTCGCTCTGCTTCTCGTCTGGGTGAATCCGATTTAGGCGTAAATCGCCGCCGCCTAGAACAAATTCGACTGGCATTACAAGACTTAAACACCTAGTTGTAATACTAAGCGTTCCTGAATTAATTAGAAAAATTAAGCTAAGATATTAAGAAAGATTAAGTTTCGTTCACAAATATGTTGTAGCGATCTTAGTGGGCTTAGAGTCGGACAGTTGACTAAGGTGAAAAATCCTTAGAATAGTCTATTGTCCGATAAAAATAGCCCTTTTTGTTCCCTTTCTTGTATTAGCTCATCTGCACTCATTATTATTTTATGAAAACGCTTTCTTTCGTCAGTAAAGTACTGCAACCCAACACCAACCCCAATTTTGCTTCACAAACTTCGTGGGCAATTCTCCGACTCATTGTAGGAATCGTTATGATTCACAATGGTTTAGATAAATTAGGTAATGTAGAAAGTTTTGCTCAAGCTTACGTTGCCTACATCGGTTTACCTTTTCCTATCTTCTTCACTTATGTTGCAGCTTTCACTGAGTTAATCGGTGCGCCCTTGCTTGCATTAGGATTATTGACTCGTCCGGCTGCTTTTGGCTTATTTGGAACAATGTGTGTGGCTATGTATCATCACATTCTTGTTGCTGGTTTAAGCATCCCTTATCTTGAGCTATCGGTTATTTACGCCGCTTGCTTTCTGTTCTTTACCGTCAACGGTGCAGGATTATTTTCTACCGATGCGTTAATCGCTTATGGGATTGATAAAAGCGTCTTTAGCTACAAAGCAAGACAAATTATGCGCTTAGAAAAAGCTTATCAATCTTCTGAAGAAATGGAAGATGTATCTGTCTCTTAGGGGCTAAAATGAAGAGGAGAAAAATAGTTCTCCTCTTTAGAATTTTCTAATTGCATCCAACCCATGTCAGACTTAAGCGAAAAACTAGAGAAAGTCACGGCTAAATTAACCTTTGAACAAGAAAGACAAACCATTTTACGACCCTATTTAGTTCCGACCGTTAAACGAGGGGTTATTGGAGAAAGTCGTTACGCTGTGAGATTGCGATCGCAGATTAAAACCGCCTCAAATCATCGAGATCCTGTGTTAATTTTTGGGGAACCGGGCTTAGAAAAAGATAATATTGCAGCCTTAATTCACTTTGGATCATCTCAACGTCGTCAACCCATTGTTAAAATTGATTGTAGTAAATTACAGGTTAGTGGGGCTGATCTTTGGGGAAGAGTTGGCGGTAAAATGGGCTTGCTTGAAGCAGTCGGAGAAGGAACAATCATTTTAAATAATATTCAAGATACGCCAAAAGAACTTTATAAAGGACTTGCAGAATTATTAACAGAAAATACTTACTATCCTGTCAGTCGAGGTGTGGAAAGTTCATTACAAAAAAAAGAAAGCAAAGCCCGTATTATCTTAATCTCAGAACAAATCATTGAAGGAATTGATCCTTATATAAAAAGCTCCATTAAAGTCCCTCCATTAAGAGTTAGGAAAGCAGATATCGATAATTATATAAACTATTATATTAATGTTATCTGTCGAGCCAGAAAAGTTAACAAACCCCAATTAACCCCAGAAGCCTTACGACGACTACAGGATTACGATTTTCCTAATAATATACGAGAGTTAGAAAGTTTAGTCTTCCGAGCAATGACTCAACTCGAAGGGTACTCAGAAATAACAGAAGAAATTATCTGGCCATCCCAAGGAAAAAAACAACAATTTCGAGTTAATTTATTAAATCAATATCCATCTCTTCGTCGCTTCTTACGAAGTCCTTGGTATCCAACTCGCATTAATTATGGTATCACAACAATTCTTTTTGCTTTTATTGTTATTATTTTATTTGTTGCACCTCAAGATAGGGAACACAACTTTGCACTTAACTTATTTTGGGCGTGGTGGTGGCCAATCTCTTTACTTATCTTTCCCTTTTTAGGAAGAATTTGGTGTAGCTTTTGTCCCTTTATGATTTATGGTGAAATCACACAAAAACTATCTTTGTGGTTATTACCAAGAACACTAAAAAAATGGCCAAGACAAACAGCAGAAAAATGGGGAGGTTGGTTTTTATTAACCCTTTTTGCTCTAATTTTGCTATGGGAAGAACTCTGGGATTTAAGCAATACGGCTTATCTTTCATCTTGGTTGTTATTATTAATAACGGCCGGTGCAATGATTTGTTCGACCATTTTTGAACGGCGTTTTTGGTGTAGATATTTATGTCCAATTGGCGGTATGAATGGGATGTTTGCTAAACTGTCGATAACTGAATTGAGGGCGCAACAAGGAACTTGTTCTGCTGAATGTAATACCTATCAATGCTATAAGGGAGGATCGCAGAAAGGAGAAGGATTAGAAACCAATGGTTGTCCACTTTATTCCCATCCTGCTCAATTAAATGATAACCGAGATTGTGTTTTATGTATGACCTGTTTAAAAGCCTGTCCCCATCGTTCTATACGGGTGAATTTACGACCACCGGGGATTGAAATATGGACAACCCATATCCCTCGAACTTATGAAGTTGGGTTATTATTTCTACTATTTAATTTGGTTTTGTTACATTGTTTACCTCAATTAGTAGAACAGTTTTCAATCAAGATTAATTTAGCAAATTTTACTATCCATAGTTTAATTGCTATTCTGATACTCAGTTTACCGACTTTATTTTCCCTAATCGCTTTTTATATTAGTCGCAGCTTATTACAATATTTCTCTAACTTAAAACCTCGCTCGTTTACAGAATTAGCTTATGGTTATCTCCCCCTTGTTTTAGCAGGAAATTTAGCTTACTATTTACATCTTTTCTTAGGAGAAGCAGGCAAAATCCTACCCGTTACTTTGGCAACCTTTGGACTGTCGGGAATAGAAATGCCTATCTTAGTTACTCATCCAGCCGTTATTTCTTTTTTGCAGAGTGTTACCTTAATAGTAGGCGCATTATGTGGTATTCTTTTGACCCAAAAAATTGCTAAACAACCCTTTCAATTTTTACTTCCTCAGCATTTAACAATTTGTGGATTTAGTCTTCTTTTTAGACAGTTAATTATTTAATAGGACTTACACAAATTGCGTAAGTCCTGCTCATAAGCTGTTCAGCATTGCGCATTGGTATGTGAAGACTGCAAGGGAGTAGGGAGAGAGTTTGAGGATTTGTACTAAAATATCAAAGACCCAGTTTAAATGCGTCTTAGCTTATTATTACCTATTATTTGTGAATGGATACTTTTTTTCTTGATTTGTTATGAATATAACAAGATGGAGAGGGTGATGAAAAACAACTAATTGTATTAGTTACGCTGAAATTGCTATTGACTTTTGAACTAGATGTGAAGCGTTTCCTTGGAGTTGTAGGAGTAGATTGAGAAGATTTGGCGATCGCTGTAACAATCGTCCCCAAAATAATCACGATCATGCCTAATTGTAGATGACCGATGGGTTGAATGGGTTGTTTAGGTTGAGTCTCAGACGGATTTTGCGAGTTTTCTTGAGAAGGACTAATCACCTGAAGGGGAAAACTCTCCGTAGAATTACAGTTTACTGCGGTGGAGGCTAAAAGCCATGTTTTGAGGAGTTGACCATCGGGAGTCCAAAAACGATAACGTAGGGTAATGCCATTCTCTAATAAAGTGCGAGTTTCTCCAAATGAACAAGCCTCTTGGCGAATTTGCTGTTTAAATCCTTGAATGTTAGCATCTGTCCACGATGAAGTAATCAGATTACGAGTCGTGTAATAATCTGTTGTTGGGGTTGAAGATTCGGCAACAGAAAGAGAATAGGAGGGAAGTGCAGTAGCAGCGCAGATTCCCAAGGAAGTTAGGAAGGGAAGTAACTTTTTCATCGATTTAGCCTCAGAGAATATCGGTATTTAGCGTAAATTACGGAGTCTATTTAAGCAATATTAATGAAATTAAGGTTAAAAGTCCGTGAAATCATCTAGTTGATACTTAGGATAAGCAGGAAAAACCAGATTAACTGTGATCCAAATCACTGAACCAGTGTAAGATTTCCCCTTGATAAAATACCCATTATTTGCATAATCCTAACAAGGTTAAGGAAAAAACTAACATAACATTACATTCACAGCAGAATAGGTAACACAAACTTAGATATTTTTCCCACAATTCATAACTTATTGCTATATACTATTATGGAAATGTCTATTATTCGTTATCTATTATCTTATGAATAACTGGATTAACTCCTTACTAAAACTGACTGTTCCTCTTTCAGAAGCTGACTGGAAATTCAAGAAAATGAAAAGGACTGAACCACCAATTTTAGTCTATTGGATGGGAAACTTAAACACAACTCCTTTTGTCAGACATTCGCTGATTTGTAGTAGATTAAAGGGCTGGAATATGGGACGATCGCTAAGTCCTAATTCTTTTCCCTCAGAGCAATTTTCGCCAGAAACGACCCATGATTTATTGGCCATTTATCAAAAAATTGATGCGTGGCAATATACCTCTCAATTATTTCGCTTTCAAATCAGCAATGATGACGAAACGGCTGTTGCTGTAGCAAAATGGTTGGCAACGGCTATGATCAATTGTTCTTCCTCCTCTTCAGACTATTTACTAGATGATCATTATCAATCTTTTTGGCAAGATATTGCAGGAGTTAAACTAGAAAAATTAACACCTCAATCATTTCAGGTTTGGACTCAGCCTCGAAAGTCTTCTGAATCAACTCACAAGCCTAAGAAACTCGATTAATCAATTGACTTTTATCTCTGTTGAATTTGTTAAATTTTTCTGATGTTTAACTGTTAAGTTTGATCAGAAACCTAATGGTTACGACGATGAGATTTTCTTTTAGGGTGATAACCAGAAGATAGGCTTGGATCTGGGCTAATCATGCAATGAATTCGTCGGTTAGGAAAATTCCCATAGAAAGGTGCTGTTTCTTTTCTAATCAAACCAATTAAGTCTTGATTCACCATTCTATCTAACGCATCCCCATATTTATACGATTGACCATATTGGGAATTGTTAATTATTTTATCAAGTAAAGTAATCAGAAAAGCTTTAAGGACTTTACCAGCTGTTCCACTTCCATAAGAATCATGTTTATGGAAATCAAAATCAACTAACCAAGCTAAATGTTTTTGCTTTTTAACTCGAAAGATTTGCACCCGATGAGTATATCGATTAACGTGCATATTTTTTCGCTGTTTACATAAAGATTCAGCTTTATGTAGCTCTCCTGACTCGACATATTTTAAAATAGAATCATCTATTTCATTGCGTAGCTTGCCTAAATGATTTAAGACAACTACAATAGACCCTTTTCCATCTTTATGAGTAAACTTATAAGTAGCTAATTTTGCGGAATGTCCTCTAGATACGAAGAAAAGCATTCCTTTTCCATTTTTTGATGATCGTTGAGAAATATAAGCGGGCTTTTGTTCTTGGAAACCAAATGATTTCCCAAAACATTTGATGTGAAGTGGCTGATTTAACCGATGAATCAAAGATTTCCAAAAGGATGGATGAGAATCTGGACAGAAGCTAATGCTCATTATGTCGTTCCTCGTCACTGGCTATTTATACTTACTACTATAACAAATATCAAGCAATTGACTGTGATTTATGGACAAAATAGACGTGATTTCCTTTATTACAATCAATTGCGATATATTTCTCTTCATTACCATCTATTAAGATATATTTCCCTTTTTTGCTAATAATGAAGCAAAGCATTTGATGTAGAGAGGAATGATTTGTTCAATAGAGTGGTTTTCTAAATTGTAACTTATTTTATCATTTTTATCCTGCAATAAAGTGATAATTTGTTGAGCGACTTGTTCAGGATCATCTGAGTGGACGACCTTATCAGGATCGGATTGGATAAATTCAGGAATATTAGAAGGAAACAATACTTTTGCACCAACGGCGATCGCTTCTAAGATGTAACGGGAAGGACTTTCAATCGTAGATAAGTTGATTACTAAAGCAGACTTTTGTGCTAATTGTAGGACTGCTTTATGGGAAATTACCCCAATGTATTTTAACCATCCTTCTTCAGTTGCTAGACAACATTTTTGATTCCAGTCTTTATTTTTTCCAGCAATAACTAACGGAAACTTGCATCCCATTTTCTGTAAGGATTGTATAACATCTAAGGTGAAATCCAGATTTTTTTCTGCTAAGATTCCTCCTGCTGAAAACAGATAAGACTTTTCTGTTAAATCAAAATCATCTAAGATATTATTTGTTTCAACCTCAGAAGGAACACTTATTTCTAGGGGAATGGGAATCATCGTTAATTTTTGTTTTAGAATAGAATCAGTTGCTAAATAGTTAAATACATTTTGGGCTGAACAGATAATCTTATCATAGTGGTGCAATAAGAAAAATTTATTATCGGGTAACTTAGGATCTCTGACATCAGCAATTAGTTTAAGCGATAAAAACTTTTGCGTGACTCTAATAATGAAAGGAAGTAAACTAGGAGAATAGTAATAATGGGTATGAACCATCATTAAATCGATCTTATATTTTTTAATTAAAAAGGGTAAGCACAAAAACTGTAAGTTTTGATAAAAATACTTGAGATATTTCCAAAAATTGCGTCGTGATAATTCTGAATGAAAAGGAAATAATCTTATAATTTTCAATTTTCCTTGATAGAAAGACTCATGGGAAGGAAAATTAGGATATTTTTCTACTAATACTACAATCTGATTGAAAAATTTTTGTTCTGCTAAACCATTCCCCAATACCTGAACATAGCTGGCGCATCCACCTGTGGCTGGTGGGTAAGCTAAGGAAAGGATCAGTAAATTAGGGGGTGTTGGCTTCATCTTTTTGACTGATCACTCACACGATACAGAACGTATATTAATTATTGAAAAGTACACTGATAAATATGGTTAAGGTCTTGATAATCTTGCATTAACCCCATACCTCGTAATGCCCTGAGTCGCTTCTCGACTAACAATCGTGCGTCAGAACGACTGATCGGGTCGAAGGAAATATGCTCACTTCCCGTTTTAACCAAGAAAAATAACCGTTGAGCGTATAAGGTCGTAAAAATTTCTTGGTTTTCTTCTAATAAACAGACTTGATACAGTAATCCAAAGGTTGGATGATTGAGATAGACTTCGTTGCTCATTTAAGCTTTGTGACAACGCCTTGTGCCAAAAAGGAAAAGGGTGTTAGTTAGTTTACATCATGATAAGCCACTTTAGGGAATTAAGTCCTATATCTTTCTACATTTCTCTGGGATTCAATCTTATCATCACCCATGTTACATAAGTGCCAACAGGACTCCAAAGCAAAAACGGTAATAATAACCCTAGGGCTGCTTTAGAGACAGGATAGACGAAAATAGCTAAGATTAAGCCCATAAAAAAGCCAGTTCCTCCAATGATTGTTCCGACTCTTAGACTCCGCAACTTACACATCACAGGTGTATAAGCCATGATTGCTATTTCCAACAGTAGATAACCCGCCATTAATCTCCATGTTTGAGGTACATTAGGTTGCTGTTGCCATACTAAATAGGCTGACCATGTACCACAAATAAAAATAGTGATCCAAATCGGGGGAATTAGTCTTTCAAAGGTTAACCAGTCTGGCCGTCTTAACCGATTAAACCATGCAAGATCCCTTGATGTTAATCGATTGCATAATAGGGCGACTCCTAATGCTACGCTACCAATTACTAACCACGCTGGAATTGTCATAATATCCTTTATTATTTATTAATGAACAGACTAGGCTTTTTAATTCAACCATGAAACTCAACCAAATTAGGGAATGGCATCGTACTTTAGCACCGATTGTAATGCTTCCCTTACTCATTACTGTTTCTACTGGCGTTACTTATCGTCTTTCTAAGGATTGGTTTGGATTGTCTCGTGATCAAGTTCATTTTCTCATGAGTATCCACGAAGGGGAATATTTAGGCCATACCTTAGAACCTTTTTATGTCCTTCTCAATGGGTTAGGTGTATTGTGGATGTTAGTAACGGGAGGTGTGATGGCGTTTCAAAGCTTTAAACGGATGTTTAGCAAAGGATAAATTAATTTATTCGCCACAACAGCGATCAATTCCTAAACTATCCAAGATTAAGTCACTCACCGCATTCGCCACGGCAAATTCACTAAAAAAGCTTTCACGGAAATCGAAGGCTTGCATTTCAGTTACAATAGCAATAACCAGTGATCCTAGGTCATTTTCCCCTTCTAAGCGTTGTCTGACAAATATTTGGGCAGCTTGACGGGAGATTTTGCCGTTTACGGCTTCAGGAATAAACTCTTGATCTAACCATTTATGTAATGCAGTTTGTAACCACTCGCCTTCAAGATCAGGATTTTTCATAGGAGGTAGAGTAATGGGAGGAATCGGATCGATGGCCATAATTACACTAAAATCTTATAAACTTAGGGAAACTGGATGTTTAAAAATGGGCAAGAAACATGGAGATTGGATCAATTGGGTCTATTATACAGGCTTATGCCCAAGGCTATTTTTTAATGGCAGATGATGATAATCGGTTAGGATGGTACACCAGTCAGCAACGGACGCTTATTCCTCTTGATGACCGTTTTCGCTATCCCAAGTCTTTAAGACGAGTTATTAATCAAAATCGTTTTTCTGTGGCGATTAATCGGGATTTTAAAGCGGTATGTGAAGGCTGTGCGAATCGTAAGGAAACGTGGATTTCCTCAGATTTAATGGATGTTTATTTAGCATTAAATGCAGCAGGTTGGGCGTACAGTTTTGAAACATGGCAAGGGGATAACCTTGCTGGGGGAATTTTGGGTATTGTTATTCGAGGGGCATTTATTGGGGAATCAATGTTTTTTAATATTCCCGAAGGTTCAAAAGTAGCAATGGTTAAATTAGTCGAACATTTACGTCAACGCCGCTTTGTTTTATTTGATGCTCAATTGCAAAATGAACATTTACAACGGTTTGGATCTTATATTATTAGTAATCAATCTTACCAGTTTTTACTAGACAAAGCCCTCTCCGTTTCTTGTCAATTTCATTAAATCTATTGATTAACCCCCATCCATAATGCGATCGCGATCTAATAACAATAGATTTCGCAACTGTTGGGTATCCAATTGAGTTAACCAATTTTCTCCTGCATCAACGGTTTGTTCAGCTAACTGTTGTTTACTTTCGATAATATCATTGATCTTTTCTTCTAATGTCCCGCTACATACAAATTTATGTACTTGTACATTTTGTTTTTGTCCAATGCGAAAGGCACGATCAGTTGCTTGATTTTCTACCGCAGGATTCCACCAACGATCAATGTGAAAAACATGATTTGCACGGGTTAAATTTAAACCTGTTCCTCCTGCTTTAAGAGATAAAATGAATAATTGTGGTGCATCAGGATCATTTTGAAAACGATCTACCATGGCTTGTCTTTGTTCCCGACGAGTTGCACCATAGAGAAAGAAAACATCTTGCTTGAATTTTTGCTCTAGATAGGGTTTTAATAGGTTTCCCCACTCAGAAAATTGGGTAAAGATTAGTGCGCGATCACCTTCTTCAATTAACTCTTCTAACATTGCTTCTAGTCTCAATAACTTACCAGAATTATTGTTTTTTGTCAATAGTTTTTCTTTATTGAAATGGTCAGGATGGTTACAAATTTGCTTAAGTTTCATTAACAGCGTTAAAATCAAACCATGTCGTTGAATTCCTTCTGACTCATTAATGGCTGCGAGCGATTGATCAACAAGCATTTGATAGAGTTTTGCTTGTTCTTGAGATAAACCACAAAAAACAGTCATTTCTTGCTTCTCAGGTAAGTCCTGAATAATCATTTTATCTGTTTTTAATCGTCGCAAAATAAAGGGACGAACAAGGGAACGTAAACGTAATAATGAAGTCTGATCACCATATTTTTCAATGGGGGTTGCAAAGCGTTTTTGAAAGAAGGTTTTTGTCCCTAAAAAATTAGGATTGAGAAAGTCTAAAATTGACCATAATTCTGTTAAACGATTTTCCACGGGAGTTCCTGTTAATGCAATCCGAAAACCCGCATTAATTTGACGAACGGCTTGGGATTGTTTTGCTTGAGCATTTTTGATATTTTGCGCTTCATCTAAGACAAGTCCTTGCCAAGAAACAGCTTCTAAGCTTTTTAAATCTCGGTAAACTAAGGCATAACTGGTAATGATAATATCATTTTCCTCTGCAATTTTAAGAAAAGTTTTACCTGAGTTTCTGTTACTTCCATGATGAATTAATACAGATAGATCAGGCGTAAATTTTTGCGCTTCCCGTTGCCAATTATTAATCACCGAAGTCGGACAAATAATTAAGGTTGGATGATTGAGTTGATTGTTCGCTTTTAGATGTAGTAAAAAGCCCAGTAATTGTAAGGTTTTACCTAACCCCATATCATCTGCTAAACAAGCACCTAACCCCCATTTTTCAAGAAAAGCTAACCAACCTACCCCTCGTCTTTGATAAGGTCGTAATGTGCCATTAAAGCCTTCTGGTTGCTCAATAGCTTCTATCCCTTCATTGTTAGTTAAATGATTTAATAATTCTTGTAAAACACCAGACGCTTCAAATTGAACAACGGGTAATTTTGCTAAGGTTTGTATCTCCCCTACCTTAAGACGAAGCCCATCTTCGACTGATAGTTGTTCGGCTTGATAGGATTGATCTAAAATAGACTGGGCTGCTTTAACATCACTGGGTTGTAGGGCAGTCCATTCTCCATTAATTTCTACTAAAGGAGACTGTTGTTTGAGAAGTTTGTTAAAGTCTTTTTCTGAAAGTTCTTGTTCTCCAATCGATAGTTTTAAGTCATACTTCAAGAGACTTTTTAAGCTAAGATGTTCACCTTTTTTCAATTTGACTTCTGCTTGTAGCTTAACCCCTAAGCGTTTTTCTGTTGTTCCCGAAGCTAAACTAGGGGGTAAAATAACCCCCAATCCATTATTTTGTAATTGCTGTGCAGAAGAACGTAAAAACTCATAAACTTTAATGGGATCAAGGATACAATGATAGGGAATATTTTGGTCTAAACTATCAGCAATTGGAGCATATAAACGAGAAGCCAATCCTAGACCTTTTAATAACAAGTCCTGAGCATTTTCAAGGGTACGCTGATTAATCATTAAATCAGTTTCAGGATGATTAAAAATTGTCTCCGCACTAACGAGAAACGCCGAATTATCTAAGGCTTGAAGATGATAACTAAGTATCCAGTCTAACTGTCCTTTTTCAATCGCTTCTGACGAAGGTGGTTCTAAAACTAATCCTAAACGAAACTGATTATTACCCAATTGCTTATTTTGGGGGCTAACAACATAATTTTGTAAAGATAATGTCCAATTATAAAGGGCATTTTCTAATCGTTTAGCTGTTTTCTGCTTTAATTGTAACTCCCCTGATAAATGGGAAAGAGAGGCTAACCAAGGTTGAATTAAAGTAGTCTTTGAACTAATCGCAAATTCGTCTATCCAAGTGCGAACTTGAACATTAAGTCCTTCAGCCAAAAAATCAAATAAAACTTGTTGAGAAGCATTAAATTGATCCTGACTCTGAGACTCCTCAGTATCTAACTGATAAGCATAACAAGCTGGCGGTATGTGTTGATTAAAATGAGCTAATCGAGTTTGGTCAACCGTACTATCTAAAACAGGATACCAATAACTTTTTTGTTTTTGAGGATTAAAATGAGGTAAAAACTTTCCTCTGGTAACTAAATCCAACACCCAACGGTAAACATGAGTCCAGTAGCGTAAATCTTGTCCAATTGTACTCTTTTCTTCTAGGATATTTAGAGGAAGTTGTCCTAAAATTTGTAAGCTATCTAAAGCACTAAACCTTAATCCTTGAACTTCCCAAGTAAAATCTATAATTGAACTTTTAGCAACCGCTTCTTGTAAAAGGGTATTAGCTAATAGAGGAATGACTTGTGTTTTACGCTTAACCGCTTTACTAGGAAGCCTAACTTTAGTAGAAGCCTTAATTCCTTGTTTACTATCAATTTTATATCCTTGTAACTGTTCACTTAATTCTTGCTGATTTAGACAAAATGGATGAGGTGCAGATGGCAAATCTTTTAAAATATCTTCAGTTTGCGATCGCCATTTCTCTCCCCAAATAAATAAATAACTTTCTTGAGATTGAACGATCCAACTGCCGTGTAAAGTAGCCATAAGTGTTGCAATAAAGCTCTAAAAAAATAGCAAAAAATTCTACAGTTTTACTTAAAACCTAAGCTAACATTGTAAAGTAAGTAGTTCCATTTCTCAAGCTGAGGAAATAATAATGAGTCATCGAACAACAAGACGAAACTTACTTTTATCAGCAATGACAATGATGGGTAGCATTGCCTGTAAACGTCAAGAAAATCAATCTTTAGCCATGCCTATCCCGACTAAACCCATGCCAGAACGTCCTTTGGGCAAAACAGGGCTATCTCTCCCCCTTTTAGGCTTAGGTGGTGCAGGGAAAACCCCCCTTTCCAAATGGGGAGAAGAAAAAAATTCTTATGATCTTATAGAAGCAGCCATTCGCTTAGGAATTCGTTATTTTGACACCGCAGCCAACTATGGCCCCAGCGAAGATTATCTAGGCGTGGCTTTACGTCCCTATCGTCCCCAGATTATTTTAGCCAGTAAAACCGCACAACGCAACCGAGATGGTGCATGGCGAGAACTAGAGAAATCTCTCAAAAGATTAAATACAGACTACCTAGATATATGGCAATTGCATCATGTTTCTTTTATGGAAGAATTAGACCAGATTTTTGCCAAAAATGGTGCAGTGAAAGCCATTGAAGAAGCCAAGGAACAGAAACTTATTCGTTTCTCAGGCATTACAGGTCACCATGAACCAGATGTTATCGCAGAAGGAATAGGGCGTTATCCCTTTGATATGACACTTATATCCCTAAATGCCTCAGATATTCACCATCCTCGTCCATTTTCTTCCACTGTGCTGCCGACTGCGCAAGAAAAAGAAGTAGGGGTTATCGGAATGAAGATTCCGGCCTATGGAAGATTATTGAAACAGGGGGGACTCAATGGCATGGAAGAGGCAATGGGTTATGTTTTATCCTTAGAAGGAGTCAATAGTTGCATCATTGCAGCCGAAAATATTCCTCAATTAACAAGTAATGTTAAAGTTGCTCAAAATTATCAATCCCTAGACTCAATTGCGATGGAAAAGATTGAACAGAAAACGGTTAATCTCTGGCAAGAAACCACATTCTTTCGTCAATGGACTTAGGCTTTAATTTATACTATCAACCTGTGATTAGTTAAGTAATCTGGAAAAGTTTATGGATGAAATGTAAATAAGCAAAAAAGTCAAAACCCTGATATGATGAGGAGATGTCTTAACCCCTATGATTTGAAAAAATCTGTTTATCGTTTCATTTTTACCCTAGCTTATTCATGTTTGGTCTTATCGGTCATCTTACCAGTCTAGAACACGCTCAATCCGTTGCTGAAGCCCTTGGTTATCCTGAATACGCCAATCAAGGTCTAGATTTTTGGTGTTCAGCCCCCCCTCAAATTGTAGATCATTTCCATGTGAAAAGCGTTACGGGACAAAGCATCGAAGGAAAATATGTAGAGTCTTGTTTTTTACCCGAAATGCTGACAAACCGACGCGTAAAAGCAGCAATTCGGAAAATTCTTAACGCCATGGCCTTAGCACAAAAGGTGGATTTAAACATTACCGCATTAGGCGGCTTTTCTTCTATTATTTTTGAAGAATTTGATCTCAAAAAAAATCGTCAAGTCCGTAATGTAGAACTAGATTTTAATCGCTTCACCACAGGAAACACCCATACTGCATATGTAATTTGTCGTCAAGTGGAAACGGTTTCCCAAAACCTAAATATCGACTTATCGAAAGCTACTGTCGCGGTTTGTGGTGCAACAGGTGATATTGGCAGTGCAGTCTGCCGTTGGTTAGATAAAAAGACAGATGTGGCCGATTTACTTTATATTGCCCGTAATAAAGAGCGTTTAAACGCCCTGCAAGATGAATTAGGACGGGGTAAAATTATGGGACTCGAAGAAGCCTTACCCCTAGCTGATATTATTGTTTGGGTGGCTAGTATGCCGAAAGGAGTAGAAATCAAGGCAGAAACCCTGAAAAAACCCTGTTTAATCATTGATGGGGGTTATCCTAAAAATTTAGGAACAAAAGTGCAACATCCTGATATTACTGTTTTAAATGGCGGAATTGTGGAACATTCCCTTGATATTGACTGGAAAATTATGCAAATTGTCAGTATGGACGTGCCATCCCGTCAAATGTTCGCCTGTTTTGCTGAAGCAATGCTACTAGAATTTGAACAGTATCACACAAGTTTTTCTTGGGGACGTAATCAAATTACTGTGGATAAGATGGAGAAAATCGGTGAATTTTCCGTCAGACATGGTTTCAAACCCATTGAAGCTTAAAATTGGCTGGGTTGGCTTTGCCCACCCAGTGCCAGTTATACTTAACTTGAGTGAATATATAATAATAACTAGATTCAAGGAGAGAATTAACAACATGAAAGATACCCTTTTAATATGGTTAGATCGCCTCTTAATTGCCGATGTATTTGTTGTATTTTTGGGCTTCTTCTGGTTTGCGATCGCTGTTATTGGTCATTCCTTAGATATTCCATTAGGCTTGGATCTTTGGTATAAATTATGGATTCCTGTCTTTAATCCAGCCATTGGTATCTTATTTTTAGGTGCATTCTTAAGCTGGGGAATTAAAAAGATTTCTCAACGCTTTACCGAGTCATGAAAATTAATTGAACCGTTCAATAATTATGGTCATACAAATTAATTCCATTACCAACAAAGACATTATTTACCCCGAAAGCGATGGAAAACCAATGGCCGATAACACCTTACAGTTTCGTTGGATTACGACCATTAAAACTAACTTAGATTGGTTATTCGCACAGGATGAAACGGTGTTTATTGCAGGGGATTTACTTTGGTATCCAGAGGAAGGAAATAATAAAAAAAGTCAAGCCCCTGATGTTATGGTTATCTTTGGAAGACCAAAAGGAGAAAGGAGATCTTATCAACAATGGAAAGAGGAAAACATTGCCCCTCAAGTCGTTTTTGAAATCCTATCTCCGAGTAATACCCCAACAGAAATGAGTCGTAAACTACTGTTTTATCAGAGTTATGGGGTAGAGGAATATTATATCTATGATACCAATAAAAATGAGTTAAGTGGTTTAATACAGGGAGAAAATGGTTTAAAAACGATTGAAGAAATGAATGGTTGGGTCAGTCCTCGGTTACAGATTCGTTTTGAAGTAGCTAACCCTGAATTAAAACTTTATCATCCTAACGGAGAGGTATTTACCAGTTACACCGAAGAAAAACAAAGGGCAGATCAAGCAAACCAACGGGCAGATCAAGAAAGCCAACGGGCTGAAAAATTAGCCAAGAAATTGAGAGAACTCAACATTAACCCTGATGATCTTTAAACTACCTCTCCTGTCGCCCTATAGGCAAGGCAAAAGGCAAACATTTTGCACTAACTGGGTTTGCTGAGATCCTAACTGTCAAACACCCTCCAGCATGAATTATATTTTGGCAAAAATGGGGTGCTTCCTGTCTAAGTCCTATGAATAATGAATAATGTAAAGAACTATAAAATCTCAATAGATTGAGCGATCATTGCTTTTAAAATAAAGTAAAGCGTAAATAAACCTTATTTAAGGTTGTTTTTAACTAAATTTAACCTAAACTTTCTGCCAAAAAATCATGATTACTCCAAACACTCGCAAACGCATTGTTATTATGGGGGCTGCTGGACGAGATTTCCATAATTTCAACCAATTTTATCGAAATAATCCCGACTGCGAAGTTATTGCTTTTACTGCTACCCAAATTTCAGGAATTGCAGGCCGTTCCTATCCCCCCAGTCTCGCAGGAGACTTGTACCCCAATGGGATTCCTATTGTCGAACAATCTGAATTGGAAAGCCTTTGTCAAAAGGAAAATATAGATACTGTTGTTTTTGCTTACAGCGATGTCAAACATACAGAAGTAATGCACATTGCATCGAGTGTTTTAGCATCTGGGGCAAATTTTCAACTTTTAGGGACGAAAAGCACCTATTTAACGGCAAATATCCCCGTGATTGCCATCTCTGCCGTACGAACGGGCTGCGGTAAATCTCAAACCACACGATGGTTATCCAAGTTATTACGACAAAGAGGCTTTAAATGCGCTGCGATTCGCCATCCCATGCCCTACGGGGACTTAGAGAAGCAAAAAGTACAGCGTTTTGCCACTTTAGAAGATTTAACTGCCGCCGACTGTACTGTCGAAGAACGAGAAGAATACGAACCTCATATTGCTGCGGGAAATATTGTTTATGCAGGGGTTGACTATGGGCTAATTATGGAAAAAGCCCAGTCAGAAGCAGATATTTTGTTATGGGATGGCGGAAACAATGATTTTCCCTTTATCAAACCCGATTTACACCTTGTATTAACCGATCCGCTTCGTGTGGGGGATGAAACCCATTATCATCCGGGGGAAATGGTGTTACGTTTAGCCGATATTGCCCTCATTCCCAAAGTAGATGTAGCGAAACCTGGAGACATTGAAAAAACAATACAAACGATACAAAAAGTCAATCCCACAGCGAAAATCATACAAACCGCCTCTCCTATCACCTTAGATGATCCCAGTGCCGTATGCGATCGCCGAGTTTTAGTCATTGAAGATGGTCCTACTACCACTCACGGAGGAATGGGGTATGGTGCAGGATATGTGGCTGCAAAGAACGCTAAAGCAGCCGAAATCATTGATCCTCGTCCTTTTGCTGCACCAGACATCGCTAAAGTTTATCAAAAGTATCCTCATCTTAGCCACATTTTACCCGCAATGGGATACTTTCCGGCTCAGTTACAAGCCTTAGCGGATACCATTAACCGTAGTGATGCAGATGTGGTCGTTTCAGCGACTCCTAGCGATTTATCAGCCTTAATTAAGGTGAATAAGCCAATTATCCGCGCTCGTTATGAGTTAGCAGAAGTCGGAACATCCGACTTAACAGCGATGGTTAATCAATTTTTGGATAAGGTTTGCTGATTCATAGGAGGGAGTGTGGGGAGTGTGGGGAGTGTGGGGAGTGTCAAACACCTTATCTGGTACGGCTATAACACCCGACACCCGAAACCCGACACCTGAAACCCAACACCTGAAACCCGACACCTTAACCAACCTTCGCTTCTCGCATCATTTCTACAAATTTACCAAAGAGATAGTCCGCATCATGGGGGCCCGGACTTGCTTCAGGGTGATATTGTACCGAAAAGAAAGGAAGACTTTTATGACGCAATCCTGCGACGGTGCGATCATTAAGGTTTAAATGGGTAATCTCTACCTCTGGGTTTAAAGAATCTTCCGTTACTGCAAAGCCATGATTTTGACTGGTAATTTCCACCTGTTGACTTAACCCTGCGGGTTGGTTTAAACCTCGATGACCAAACTTTAGCTTAAAGGTCTTTGCCCCTAATGATAACCCTAAAATTTGGTGTCCCATACAGATCCCAAAGGTAGGTTTTTTCGCTTCTAACAATACCTTAGCTGTTTCAATGCCTTCTGCCACTGCTGAAGGATCACCGGGGCCATTCGACAGAAAAATACCATCAGGATTGTACGTTAAAATCTCTTCTGGCGGGGTATTTGCAGGGACAACGATGACTCGGCAGCCGTAACTAGCTAAACGACGTAAGATATTGCGTTTTACTCCAAAATCAACCGCCACAACCGTTAAAGGTTCACCATCCTTTTCAACGTTACCTGTTGCAAATTCCCAATGAGAATCAGTGGGTTGAGTCCACTCATAGACTTCTGGGGTGGTAACTTCCTTCACTAAGTTTAACCCTGTCATATCGGGGGCTTCTTGTAACTTGTGTAAAAGGTTCATAGGTTCAAGAATTTCCGTAGAAATCGCCCCATTCATTGAACCCGTGATGCGTAAACGACGGGTAAGCGAACGAGTATCCAAGCCATAAATGCCAATTATATTATTTTCCTGAAGATAATCGGGTAAAGATTGGGTAGAACGCCAATTACTAGGACGAAACGTAATATTACGGGCAATTAAGCCTTTAACTTGCGGATGGGTGGATTCTTCATCATCGGGGTTAACCCCTGTGTTACCCAATTCAGGATAGGTAAAGGTAACAATTTGACCGCAATAGCTTGGATCGGTTAAAACTTCTTGATATCCTGTCATTCCCGTGTTGAAAACCACCTCTCCCATTGTTGTTCCCTCTGCACCGACTGACCATCCCGTGTAAGCTGTTCCATCTGCTAGAACCAGTAAGGCAGGTTTCCCCATTGTAATTGTCATAGTTGTTTTTTGTGAGTTTGCCAAGAAGAAAAAATGCTGAACGATAGACTAGATCGAGAGGAACAATCTTAGGTTATTCTGTAAATTCTGACCCTCAATGATTTAGGCTTCTATCGACAACCGTTAATCATATCAAATGCGATAGACTACTAAAGGGGCTGTTAATGTGCTGCAAAGGTAGGTAAATTCCCATGAGTGCGAAACGATTGACCGAGGATGACAAACAAGAAATTCTTAAGCTTTATCGGGAGACTCCCGCAACTACCTCTACCCTATCGGCGGAATTTGGGGTCAGCAGTTCTACGATTAGTCGTCATTTAAAGAATAATTTGTCTAGTGAGGAATATGAATCCCTCATACAACAAAAACGCCTTGGGCGTACCCCAAGGGGTCGTAAAACTGAGAAATCACCAGAGATAACCGACCAGCAAACCAGTTTAGAACTCTATTTAAAGGCAACAGACTCAGATAAAACGACTGATACTGAGTCAATCCCTATCTTACTGAAAAAAGACCCAACAACCAAGGAAATAGCAAAAGAGCAAGCTGATACGACTGCAACACCTAGAGTAATTAAGAAAGAGCAGGAATCTGAACCAACGGTAATTGCTGCTAAAGAGCAAATAGAAGAGAAAATAGCAGAAGAACCCAAAAAAGAACGTCCTATCCTTCGCAAAACATCCGAAGCCCTATCACCCCCTGACATAAGCTTACCTGATGAATCTTTAGATGATGAAGAAGATGAAGATGAAAAACTCGATATGGCCAGTGTGGGAGAAATGTTAGGGGAAGATATTGCTGATGATGAAGAGGATGAAGAGGAATGGGACGAGGAAGGGGAAATAGAAGAAGAATATGAGCCTTCTTTACCTCAAAACACTGATATTAAAATTTTACCCCTTGCAGATGCCGATTTCCCTAGAACTTGTTACCTTGTGATTGATCGCATGGCGGAGTTAATTACCTGTCCGCTGCGAGAATTCACCCATTTAGGCAAGATTCCCGACGAAGAAGTCTCTCAACGGACGTTACCTATTTTTGATAATCATCGAGTCGCCCGACGGTTTTCTAAGCGATCGCAACGGGTGATTAAAGTCCCTGATGGTAAAATCTTTGAGAAAACCTATCCTTATTTAGCAGATAAAGGCATTACTCGCCTCTTATTAGATGGTCAAATTTATGCACTCCCTAAATAGTTAATAAAAAGAATGAAGCAGTTGATGATTAACAAAGGGATTTAACCAAAGTTAATTACGTTTATCTAGAGGAATCTAAGCCATGATTAAGATAGTGCAGAGTACCTATGAACAAGATTATTATCAGTGGACAATAGAACAAGCTAAAGCATTAAGAGAGCGTAATTTAGACAAGTTAGACTGGGAAAACATTATTGAGGAGGTAGAATCTTTGGGAAGGCGTGATTATCGAGCCGTCAGAAATCTATTGATGCGACTCATAGAACATAAGCTCAAACGAAAATTCGTTCCGCTTCCCTCCCGTTATCAAAAGTGGGAAGTTGAAAGTAGGGTTTTTCAAAGCAGTATAAAATCTCGATATAGTCCCAGCATGAAACCCACGTTAACAGAAGAATTACCCGAAATTTACGAAGATGCAGCCGGACTGGTTGAAGCAGAATACGGATTTGATCTACCTATCAAATGTCCCTATTCTCTGGAAGATTTACTCGGCTTTTAAGCCAATAAAGATGACATTGTTGGAGAAAAAAAGCTTGAAAAATTGATAAAAACCTCATACCTTAGCTTAAAATGTGTTAGGAGTTAATTGTTGAACTTCCCAAACGAACCACAGGAAATGGAAACCATATCTTGGATCACCTTAAAAACGACCAAAGCAAGATGGGAAGCTGAGTTAATGCAGCAACTTCTGACCGCTTATGAGATTCCTAGTCGGGTGATTGATATCGGCCTTGGCATTTACTGCGGCCAAGGGAGTCAAGCCGCCTTGCAGGTTCGTTCTTGTGATCAATGGACCGCCTTGCTATTGCTTAGTACGCCAGAAGATTCCGAATTTTCTTAAATAATTAGATTATTGTTTTAATGCTAACGTTATGTCTCTATTCGATTGGTTTGCAGATCGCCAGAAAACAGAACCCTCTTTACAAACGCCCCCAGAACGGGAAATTGCTGATGGTTTATGGTTTAAATGCCCGAAGTGTGATGCTTTAACCTATACTAAGGATCTTAAAGCCAATTTAGGGGTCTGTAAAAGCTGTGGACACCATAATATTGTCCATAGTTCAGAACGCATTGAACAGCTAATTGATGCTAAAACATGGACACCCCTCAATGAACAATTAAGTCCAGTTGATCCCCTGTCTTTCAAAGATCGCAAAGCGTACAGCGATCGCATTAAAGATTATCACAAGAAAACCGGCCTTAAGGATGCAGTCCAAACGGGAACTGGGTTGATTGATGGCCTTCCCCTTGCTTTAGGGGTGATGGACTTCCGTTTTATGGGAGGTAGTATGGGGTCTGTCGTTGGTGAAAAGTTATGTCGTCTTATTGAACACGCAACCCAAGAACGCTTTCCAGTTGTTATTGTCTGTGCATCGGGCGGGGCAAGAATGCAGGAAGGAATGCTCAGTTTAATGCAGATGGCTAAGATTTCTGGGGCTTTGGAACGACATAAAGCCGAAAAACTCCTTTATATTCCTGTTTTGACCCATCCGACCACAGGAGGAGTAACCGCCAGTTTTGCTATGTTGGGGGATATTATCATAGCAGAACCCAAAGCAACCATTGGTTTCGCCGGACGACGGGTAATAGAACAAACTATTCGCGAGAAGTTGCCTGATGATTTTCAAAGTTCTGAATATTTATTACAATATGGGTTCGTTGATGCCATCGTTCCTCGTACTCAACTTAAACAGACACTCGCTCAGTTGATTAGTCTGCATCAACCCTTTTTCCCTGTGTTACCCAATTTAACGCCTCATACGGTTCACAGTGAAATGTTACAACCCCTTGAAATTAAGCCACCGAGTTAGTATCAGTCTTAGTTTCGGCGAAGAACTTCATTTTCTCTATTTATTTTGTGCAGTTCTACCTTTCCCCTTGCAAAAAACGGTAAACTTTACCATTGCGCTCATCGACTATCAGTGAATTAACCGTGTTTTTTACCATTGTCATTCCCACTTACAATCGAAAGCCTATCTTAGAAAAGTGTCTCAAGGCTTTAGAAAATCAAAAGTTTACCGACCAAAAAGTCGAAAATTATGAAATTGTCCTTGTTGATGATGGTTCAACGGACGATACCCTTGAATGGTTGAGTCATGAAAAGGAAAATTTACCCCACGTTCGTTTTTATCCCCAAGATCATCAAGGACCCGCCGCTGCTCGCAATTTAGGCATAAAACAGGCTCAAGGGGATACGATTATTTTTATCGATAGTGATTTAGTCGTAACCCCTCAATTTCTGCAATCTCACGCTGATGCTTTAACAGAAGGAAAAGATAAAATAGGGAGTGATCGCTTATTTACCTACGGTGCAGTGATTAATACCTGTAATTTTGATAATCCCACCCAAGAACCCTATAAAATTACCGATTTTTCCGCCGCTTACTTTGCTACAGGAAATGTAGCGATCGCTCGTAAATGGTTAGAAAGGGCGGGACTTTTTGATACCGCTTTTCAACTCTATGGTTGGGAAGACTTAGAATTGGGGGTTAGATTAAAGAAATTAGGCTTAAAATTGATTAAATGCCCCCAAGCCGTGGGGTATCACTGGCATCCTCCCTTTAATTTGCAACAAATCCCCCAATTGATTGATAAAGAAATTCAACGGGGACGGATGGGTGTTGTCTTTTATCAAAAACATCCCACTTATGAAGTTAGATTAATGATTCAAATGACAGGGTTACATCGTTTATTGTGGGGTGTTTTATCATTAGGGGGTCGTCTTAATGAGCGAACCCTTGCCCCTTTGTTACAATGGCTAATTGATCGAGGAAAACCTCAACTAGCCTTGGAAATTGCCCGAATTTTTCTTAATTGGTACAACGTTCAAGGGGTATATGAGGCTTATCGGGAACAGTTAACCGTTATTCAGTAAGCATGAAAGCAGTCGGAAGTTTGAAGTCGGAAGTTGTTTTTGTAACAAGGATTGATACCTCATCTCCAAAAACTTTCCGTCTTAAAAGACAGGGTTTTCAACCTAGTTATTTCGATAATCCGTTAACCGACGAAATTTTATCCAACCTTATCCTAGAAAATAACAATGACCTTACAAGAACCGATTAACATAATTGGGGGTGGACTAGCAGGGACAGAAGCAGCATGGCAGGTTGCTAAAGCAGGTATTCCTGTTGTTATCTATGAAATGCGCCCTATATGCCCTAGTCCTGCCCATCATTCTTCAGAATTAGCCGAATTGGTGTGTAGTAACTCCTTTGGGGCGAAAGAAAGCGATCGCTCATCGGGCTTACTTCACGAAGAATTGCGTCGTTTAGGATCAATTATTATTGAAAAGGCAGATCATCATTCTGTACCAGCTGGAGGGGCATTAGCGGTAGATAGGGGAATTTTTAGTGAAGAATTAACCCAAACCTTAGCTAACCATCCCCTAATTACTTTGAAAAGAGCAGAAATAACTGAAATCCCTGTAAATGGAATCACTATTCTTTGTACTGGTCCTCTCACCAGTTCCCGTTTAGCCGATGACTTACAACGGTTTACAGGAATGGATTATATGAGCTTTTTTGACGCTGCAAGCCCTATTATTGTAGGAGAATCAATTAATCGTGAGATAGCTTTCCTAGCCTCCCGTTATGATAAAGGAGAAGCCGCTTATCTCAATTGTCCCATGGACAAGGAACAGTATTTACAATTTTTACAAGCATTATGCGGTGCAGAACAGGCCCCTCTAAAAGATTTTGAGCGAGAAACAGCTAAATTCTTTGAAGGATGTTTGCCTATCGAGGAATTAGCTCAACGAGGGGAAGATACCATGCGTTATGGCCCTTTGAAGCCCGTAGGACTCTCAGATACTCGTATTGAAGGTCATCGTCCTTACGCAGTTGTCCAATTGCGCCAAGAAGATAAACGAGGGGAGTTATGGAATATGGTTGGTTTTCAAACCAATTTGAAATGGGGAGAGCAAAAACAAGTTTTTCGCCTCATTCCCGCCCTTGAAAACGCCGAATTTGTCAGAATGGGAGTGATGCACCGCAATACTTTTATCAATTCTCCTCAGTTACTATCCCCTACCCTACAGTTTAAAACTCGTTCCACCTTATTCGCCGCAGGGCAATTAATTGGCACAGAAGGTTATACCGCAGCAACAGCAGGAGGATGGTTAGCGGGAACAAATGCAGCTAGATTAAAATTAGGATTAGAGCCTTTGAGATTACCTGAAACCACGATGATGGGATCATTATTTTCCTTTATTAGTTCGGCATCTCCTAAACATTTTCAACCAATGCCGCCCAATTTTGGTATTATTCCTCCACTAGAGAAAAAAGTCCGTAATAAACGGGAACGATACGGGAAATATAGAGATCGGGCACTAGAAGATTTAGCTGATTGGCGACAACAATTGCAGTTAACCGTAACTGTCTAAAATAAAAAATGCCCTAAAGGTTAATCAAGAACAGTTTATAGCAGCAGTTTTGCTACCTTGTGAAAAAGACAATCATCCAATGAACATGAGTTCTTCTGACCCCCAATTCCAAAAACTATCAACCCAAATTTATCCCCTTCTCAAATTACTCTATGGGAAAGAAACAGCTACCTCATTAGTGAGCAAAATATTTGAGATATTAAAACCTGATTTTGCACCCTCAACCGATGAAGACTTTGGTAAATGGAGTCAGAATAATGTCCAAATTATTACCTACGGAGATAGCCTTGTTCAAGGAGAAGATGTTCCCCTTAAAACGTTACACAACTTTCTCAATACCTATTTAAAAGAGACCATTACGGGGGTTCATATTTTACCTTTTTCTCCCTACAGTTCCGATGATGGTTTTGCAGTTATTGATTATTTACAAGTTGAGCCAAAACTAGGCGATTGGTTAGAGATAGAAGCAATTGCCAAAGATTTTAACTTGATGGTTGACTTGGTTTTAAATCATATTTCTAGTGAAAGCGAATGGTTTAAACAATATCGAAAAGGAGAAGAACCGGGGTGTAATTATTTTATTGAAGTTGATCCTAGCACCGATTTATCCCAAGTGGTTCGTCCCCGTAGTACCCCTTTATTGACGGAAGTTGAAACAGTTAACGGCAAAAAGTATCTCTGGTCAACGTTTAGCCCTGATCAAATTGATGTCAATTTTTCTAATCCTGATGTGTTGTTAGAATATATTAAAATCATTGATTTTTATGTCAGAAAAGGTGCAAAATACATTCGCTTAGACGCGGTTGGTTTCCTGTGGAAAAAAATCGGTACAACCTGTATTCATTTACCCGAAACTCATGCAGCCGTTCGCATTATTCGGGAGATTTTACAATTTTTAGATCCATCTATTGCTCTCATTACTGAAACCAATGTTCCCAACCGAGAGAATTTGAGTTATTTTGGCAATCGTAATGAAGCCCACATGATTTATAATTTTAGTCTTCCTCCTTTGGTTTTAAATGCACTGTTACAAGGAAGTTCAAAACATTTAAAAACGTGGATGATGAGTATGCCCCCAGCCCCTCGTGGCTGCGCCTTTTTTAACTTTTTAGCCTCCCATGATGGTATTGGTTTACGACCCACAGAAGGGCTATTAACTGAAGATGAATATAACACTCTCTTGCAAAAAATGGAGGACTTTGGCGGTAAAATAAGTATGCGGAAAAAGCCCGACAATAGTGAGAGTCCTTATGAAATTAATATCTCTTGGTTTGATGCCATGAAAGGGACAGCGAAAGGGGAAGATCAATGGCAAATTGAACGGTTTTTATGTTCCCAAACTATTATGTTAGCCCTTGAAGGAATCCCCGCCTTTTACATTCATAGCTTGTTAGCAACGGCTAATGATGTAGAAGGGGTGGAAAAAACAAAAATGAATCGTACGATTAATCGTTATAAATGGAATTATGACAAGCTAACAAGCTTGCTAAATGATCCTAACGCTTGCCAATCTATTATCTTAAAAGAACTCTCCCGACGCATTAAAATTCGTCGTCAGCAACTGGCTTTTCACCCTAACGCGACCCAATATACCCTACATCCTCTTAACTTATCTCTTTTCGTTTTTTGGCGACAAAGTATCTATCGAGATCAAAGTATTTTCTGTATCAATAATTTGAGCGATGAAGTTCAAGAGTTACCGCTTTCTAACATTAATCTAGTCTTAATTGATCCTTGGAAAGATTTACTTAGTGGTAAGTCAATTGGTGATTTACATGACACCTTAATTTTACAACCTTATCAATGTGTTTGGCTAACTAATTACTTTGAAAATAGCGATGTTTTAATCGCCTAAACGAATTTCTCCGCGCCAAATTTTTTCTTGTAATTCTCGAAACAGTTTTACTGCTTCAGGAGTAATGGGTTTCTTAGAATAAAGAGCAATTTTAATGTCCATACTTTCTTGGCGAGATAGACGGCCATCTACTAATGCACGTTCAATTTTGATGCGGATTTGTTCAATTTCCATGATAGAGCCAGTTATGACGCTTGTTTCACGCTTTGCCAATATCCTAACTTGTTTTGTACTGCGATCGTTCAGAATGATAAGAGACACTCAAAACAAAAATTCAAAAGCCATCTCTGAGTAGGTTTGAACAATCACTACTGTCTTACAACTTAAAAAATTAAGCAATCCAGTAAAAGCACCCTCAAAAAATAAATTTTCTCCCAACTCCCCACTCCCAACCCCTCACTCCCATTTTGCGTATTCTCCATCACCTTATGAACCTTCGCTTTTTAGCGAGGGCTAATGGCTTTTTGTCAACCGTAAAAACACGAAAGATATAGACCACTTAAGTATAAAGTTGGTGTAAACATCCGTATATTTAACTATTTTACGAAAATTCACTTAAATCTACTTGACTTTTCTTTTCGGGATCTGCTTAGATAGAGGTGCGCAAAAAAACGGTATCCCTAAGTACAAAAATTAGGTGTAACTAATTACAAAACTACTTATGCGATGATACCTAGCCACCGGTTAAGTTAAGCCGAATTGGACTAAAAGACCCAGTTGTTAGGACACCTGATTTGCGCAAAATCCCTTTGAATCCTTGTTTTTTGCTATGTTGTTCTCTATTTTAAACAATCCCATTCACAACCTTAACCCTAATCGTAGGAGCTTAAATTACCATGGCACTTTTATCAGGCACTTTATACGACGACACTAATGAAAATGGACTTCTTGAACTGGATGGAGCAGATCCAGATCTTTTAATTGGAGACTGGCTAGTATATATAGACCTTGACGCAAGTGATAGTTTTAGTGCAGGAGATATCTTCACCTTCACGACCACCAGCGATACAGACGGTAACGCCTCAAATGGCATACAGAATTACACACTTGATACAGGCTCTCTGGAAGGGACTTACGAACTAAGGATTGCAGCCCCTCAGAATGGATTTACAGAAACCGATTTCGCCAATCCAGATCCAGCCAATTACGTTCTACCCGGTACGATAGGATTTAACTACACTCAGCCTGATAACCCACCCGGAACAGAACGCTCCTACATCATCTCCCTTGACGGAGAAGGAATGATTGATTTAGGAAATATAGACTTTGAAGATGTCAGCATTCGGCGTGGGGACGCTGCACTTAACAGTGACGACTTTGAATTAAATGATCCCCAAGACCAATTGTGGGCAGACCTCGGATTTCAGTTCTTCCGTGATGATACGGGGGCGGCTGATGGATTAGCGGCCGGTAGCTCCTTCATGTACGTCGAACGAAGAGGCGGCGGCGGTGGAACAAACGCATTTGTAACAGATATATCATCCGATCCTTTTTGGGATCAAACAGAGGGCAGACAACGTAAAAATATCATCTTTGATAAAGAATCCAGTCTAGAAACTGAGTCTGAATTAGGATTTTATTTCCTACGAGGCGGTGGCTTATACGACGAAAGCCTAGGAACCATTCCGGGATTATTAATCGAATATGATGATGGCACAATTCGAGCCGAAGGGGAAATTTGGGATATTGATACCACATTGTCTGAGTGGTACGCTGTCCCCGAACCGGGTAAAGTGACCGCCGACACAGCTTTTCTAGAAGATGGACAGGGGAATCCGATTCGTCAGTACGAACAATGGCGTGTTACTTGGTATGATGCCAACGAAAATGTATTGGGAACAGAAGATAGTCCCATTGGTGAACCGGTATGGGTGCCAAATTTTAAAGCAGGTGACTTTGATAACTTAAGCGCAAGTTCCTTCAACGGCTGGTCAATTAATGAAGACTCCTATGATGGTAAAGCGTGGACATGGAATGCAGATGTTTCTGGAACAGGAAATACCATTAAGTATGTTTATATTGAATATATTGGCACGAAAGGGGTGGGAAATGACACAAACAACGATGGAAATATTGATGTTGCGCCTGTCTTTGGTTCAGAATTTGTCGGATTAGCCTTTGATAACTTTAAAGCCTTCAAACCTGAAGTAGATGAAGCCAACTTTGGCGTATTCCAAGCAGAATCTAATCCACAGGTGGTAATTGGAGATTTTGTCTTCTATGACCAAAATGGGAATGGAATTCAGGATGACACTGAATCTGGGGTAGAAGGGGTTACGGTTCGACTGCTCGACGCAGACGGGAATGCCATCCTCGACGAAAATGGCGAAGCTATTACTGAGACGACATTATTTGATGGTTCATATCAGTTCACAGTTGAAGGCAATACGGACTATCAACTCCAATTTGTTGTCCCTGAACCTTTAGGATTTGATGGCTTTACCACTCAAAATGTTACGACAACAACAGACTTGTTAGATAGTGATGTAGATAGCAACGGACTTCTCAGTGTTTCTGTTGGAGAAAGCGACGACTTAACCTTAGATGCAGGGTTAGTCAAAAAGGTTGTAATTGGAGACACCTTATTCTACGACCAAGATGGAGACGGAATCCAAGACGACGGAGAATTAGGCGTAG
>JBFRWB010000198.1:0-4220 GCA_051439375.1 Microcystaceae cyanobacterium | reverse complement strand
AATAACTGTCCTGTTGGGGTAGCAACGCAACAAGAAAGGTTACGTCAACGGTTCACAGGAGTCCCTGAAAATGTCGTCAACTTCTTCTATTTTATTGCCGAGGAAGTCCGTTCAATTTTAGCAAAATTAGGCTATCGTTCCTTAGATGAGGTCATCGGACGGTCTGATCTGCTGAAAATGCGGAAAAACGCCAATTTAACTAAGACTCAGTCCCTTAACTTGGATTGTCTGTTGAACCTTCCCGATGTGAAGAGCGATCGCAGTTGGTTAAACCACGAAGACGTTCACAGCAACGGGCCTGTATTGGATGATCAGTTGTTAGCCGATGCTGCTATTAGTTCCGCCATCAATACTCATGGAAAAATAGCAAAAAATGTGAAAATTGTCAACACTGATCGCACCGTTGGGGCGCGTATTTCCGGGACTTTAGCTAAAAAATACGGTAATACGGGCTTTTCTGGGGAGTTGAAATTTAACTTTACCGGGGCCGCTGGTCAAAGCTTTGCTGCTTTCAACCTTCCTGGTATGATCATGCACTTAGAAGGGGAAGCTAACGACTATGTCTGCAAAGGAATGCACGGAGGAGAGGTGGTCATCGTTCCTCCCAAAGATGCTACATATAAGGCAGCAGATAACGTTATCGTCGGTAATACCTGCCTTTACGGGTCAACTGGCGGTGTTTTATACGCCAATGGCCGCGCTGGTGAACGGTTTGGGGTACGTAACTCCATGGGTAAAGCGGTTATTGAAGGGGCCGGCGATCACTGTTGTGAATACATGACTGGTGGTGTCATTGTTGTCCTCGGTTCCGTTGGCCGTAATGTGGGTGCCGGAATGACCGGAGGTATCGGTTACTTTTTGGATGAAGATAACAGTTTTCCCGAAAAAGTTAACCCCGAAATTGTTGAAATTCAACATATTTGTACCGAAGCAGGGGAAGGCCAATTAAAAGAATTAATTGAGTCTCATTTTGAGCGCACAGGCAGTAAAAAAGCTGAACATATCCTCAATAACTGGGGAGAATATGTCGGCAAATTCTGGCAAGTTGTTCCCCCATCTGAGGCAAACAGCCCTGAAACGAACCCTAACCCCATTATGGTTGAGGAAAAGACCTTGACCCCTGCTAAATAATTAACTTGTAAGGTGGGCATTGCCCACCTTACTATAGTCTTTAGAAAAATAGCCGAAACTGTAAATAACGGTCACAGACCATTGTTAGGTGTTGAACACGATATGAATATCTCTGCCTCTATTATTGACCAACGTTTAGAATCAGTAGCTAATGAGATTCAACAACAGGCTACTGAAGAACTAGGCGTTAGTGATAAAAGTAGGCTCAAGTCATTAGCATTTGTCTATTTATGTGTTAAAACCATCTTAGACATCGACAGGGATAAAACATTTGATTGTTTGACCGAAGGGGGTGGGGATTTTGGGGTAGATGCCATGCACATCTCGGAAGAACATGATGGTGAATTTACCGTTAGTTTATTTCAAGCTAAATATAAGAATAATTTAGAGGGTAATACTAACTTCCCCGAAGGAGGGATTAAAAGTCTCATTAATGCAATCAAGTATTTATTTAATCCCACAGCAAAATTAGAACATATCAATCCAAGACTACTTGCCAAAGTAGAAGAAGCTCGTAGCTTAATTCGAGACGGGTATATTCCACAGGTTCGAGCATTGGCTTGTAATAACGGACTAACCTGGAACTCATCTGCTCAGGAAGCTATTAAGCTTGCTGGTTTTGGCGATCAAGTTACCTGGGAACACGTCAATCATGAACGCTTAGTAAAAATTCTTCAAGCTTCTCAACCTGTAAAGGACAAGTTACAGCTTACGGGCAAAGCGATAGTAGAAGATATGGACTATAGTAGAGTGCTTGTGGGAAAAATCTCGGTCACTGAAATTGCAGCTCTCATTGAGCGACACGGGGAACGACTACTAGAACGCAACATTCGTCGTTATTTAGGTTTGCAAGGCAATCGTGTCAATGAAGGCATTCGTCATACGTTAAACAGTGGCGAAGGAAATAATTTTTATTTTTACAATAATGGAGTGACAATGACTTGTGACAATTTTTCCTACAATGCCTTACAAGATGGCGATTATCAGGTAAAGATTGAAAATCTCCAAATTATTAATGGTGGTCAGACCTGTATGACAATTGCTAAAACTTTACAGGAACCAAATTTATTCCATCAAAATGCTCAGGCTTATGTTCTACTAAGACTCTATCAATTGCCTAGTGAGAATGACGATTTAGTACAAAAAATCACTTATGCGACGAACAGTCAAAATCCAGTTGATCTCAAAGACCTACGAGCTAATGATGAACGTCAGTTAACATTGGAGATGGATATTGAGCAATTAGGATTTAATTATCGTCGTAAACGCTCTAGCAGTAGCAGTAACCGATCTACCGATATTAGTTCCGGGGTAGCTGCTGAAGCAATACTATCTGTCTGGCGAAAGAAACCTCATCAGGCCAAGTTTTTTTCTCGTGAACATTTTGGAAAATTATATGATTCAATCTTCACTCATCAACTCAATGGCGCACAAGTTGTTCTTGCTGTTCAATTGTATAGAATTGCTGAAAATCGCCGTAAACGACCCAATCCCAATGATCCTGATTTTGTTCGCTATGCTTCATGTTTTATTGCAATGCAAATGGGACGAAGAATTCTCAGTGATATGAATATTCAAATGCAAGATATTAATCACAAAAATTTTGAATCCGCTCAACAGTTAATTCAACAAAATGGCGAAGTTTATTTTAATGCCTCAGTACAAGATATTGGACAAGCACTCCAGGATCTTTATGGAGACAGAGAAACATCTTTGCAACAATTGTCGGCTACCTTTAGACGTGGTGATTTAATAGATCAACTTTCACAAATTTGGTGCGATCGCTGATTTTGTAGGATGTGTTAATGAAATGTAACGCACCGTCTTAATTTATTGTTTTTAAGGGATCTTATGAGATAAACAAATGGATATAATTAATAATTATGGAATTTGAATGGAATCCAGATAAGGCTATTAAGAATATCCAAAAACATAATGTTTCTTTCACAGAAGCAGCCACCGTCTTTAATGATCCTTTATCTCTCACCTATCCAGATCCCGATCATTCTGTATATGAAAACCGATATATTACAATAGGATTATCACAAAGCGGAAAAATCATTATCCTATCTCATACTGATAGAAACAATAAAATTCGTATTATTAGTGCTAGATTAGCTACTCGTCAAGAAAGGAGGTTTTATGAAGAAGGAAAATAATCCCGAATTTGATGATGAATTACACCCTAATTATGACTTATCTAGTTTAACTGGGGGAGTTAGAGGTAAGTATGTGGATCAATACCGTCAAGGAACAAATTTGGTATTGCTTGATCCAGATATTGCTAAAGCATTTCCGACGGATGAATCAGTTAATGGAGCGTTAAGACTGTTACTTAAATTAGCTAAATCTCAAGTGACTTCCTCAGAAGATATATAGAGAGTGTTATTTAAGTAATGAAAATCAATTTAAGTTGATAGTGAGGTGAGTTTCTTTAGTTTGTTTTTAGAATGTAGTTAAATGTATTTGAATCAAAATGCTATTATTTCTCCCAATAAACTCACCCAATATCTATAGTAAGAGGCTAAACAAACTTATGAAGCAACACTCCTTTATTCAACGCTGTATCCTGTATATCCTACTCAGCTTAATCGCAGTGGCTATGCTCTTTCCCTTGTTATGGTTACTGAGTACCGCCTTTAAATCTCCCACAGAAGATGTGTTTACCACACCCATTACTTGGTTTCCCACAGAACCGACTTGGGAAAACTTCCGTGTGGTTTGGCAAAGCTATCCTTTTGGCAGATATTTGGGCAATAGTACCCTGATCGCAGGGTTAACGGTGGGGTTAAATTTACTGTTTTGTTCCCTTGCTGCTTATCCTTTAGCAAGGCTCAATTTTTGGGGACGCGATACCCTATTTGCTACTGTCATCGCTACAATTATGATTCCTTTTCAAATTGTGATGATTCCCCTATATATCCTCACCGTACAGTTAGGACTGCGTAATACCTATTTGGGGGTCATTTTTCCTAGTTTGGCCTCAGCCTTTGGTATTTTTTTGTTGCGTCAAGCTTTCCAAGGAGTCCCCAAGGAGTTGGAAGAAGCAGCGAGAATGGATGGTTGCTCAGAATTGGGCATTTGGTGGC
>JBFRWB010000197.1:0-3593 GCA_051439375.1 Microcystaceae cyanobacterium | reverse complement strand
TTCAGCAGGAGTAAAGTTAAAAATTCGAGAATAGAAATAAAATTCGCTGTCTAAAGCATATTTAATGTTTTCAGCCCGGCGAAAGCCATGTTGTTCTCCTTCAAAGGGGATATAAGCAACAGGAATTCCTTTCTCTTTAAGAGAATTTACCATCATTTCAGCTTGGTTAGGAGGAACCACTTTATCTTCTAAACCTTGGAAAAATATGACAGGACAATTTAACTGATCTGTAAAATTAATGGGCGATCGCTGTTCATAAATTTCTTTTTCTTCAGGATATTTACCAACTAAATTATCAAGATAACGAGATTCAAATTTATGGGTATCTTTGGCCAATGACTCTAAATCACCGATTCCATAATAACTGGCTCCTGCTTTAAATGTATCCTTAAAAGTTAACGCTGCTAACGTTGTATAACCCCCTGCACTTCCCCCAGAAATCGCTAGGCGATCGCCGTCAACTTTTCCTTCTTTTACTAAATATTTCGCTCCATTGACACAGTCATTGACATCAACAATTCCCCAATTTTTATCTAACCGTTGACGGTAAGCTTTTCCAAACCCTATACTTCCGCCATAGTTAACATCAAGATAAGCAAAACCTCGACTGGTCCAATACTGGATTTTCAAGCTAAAACTAGAAGACGCTGCTGCGGTTGGTCCGCCATGACTTTTGACTAATAAAGGAGGTAAGTCTCCATCGGGATAGATGTACGCTTTATTCTTAGGAGGATAATACCAACCATAGGCAGTTAATCCCTTTTCTGTCGGGAATTCAATCAATTCTGGTTCAGAAAGATAGCCTGAATCAATATTAATATTACTGGAAGATTTTAATATTTTTGTTTGACTTAAGTTTAGATCTAAATGAATAACTGCCATTGGCTTTATACTTGATGAACCCAAGAATACAATCTCTTTTTGGTAACTATGAAGAGAAGCAATATTACTATAGGGTACTTCTAAAATAGTGAGTTGCTTATGAGCTATTTCCAGACTCCCTAAGTACCAGCGTCCATCTTGGCTAAAGCTACAAAGAATTTTGTTCTCTGAAACAAAGGTATAAGTGGATAATCCAAACACCCAATGAGGATAGGAAAACTCAGCCGTTAAAGGAAAAATAGGGATATTATTGACATTAGATTTATAACAATAAAGATTAGACCATCCTGACTGATCGCTAACATAATATAATTGACCATCCGGTGACCATTTTGGTTCACTAACGGCTTCTTCTCTGTCTCCTGCGATCCATTTTATTTCTTCTAAAGTCCCATCTTCTTGAACATTACTTAACCATAATTTTGTTCCGTCCCAAGGCATATTGGGATGATTCCAGCTAATCCAGGTTAGTTGTTTTCCATCAGGACTTAAACGAGGGGAAGAATAAAAATCATCCCCTGAAACAAGGGTATGAATCCCCCCAGTATTAACATCAATGGAAATAATCGTATTTTGACATTCTCTATCAGGATCACTATGATCTTCACAAATACTAATTAAGCGATTTCTCTCCCTGTCTAAAATAAAATCAGCGTAACGACATTGATTTTCAGGAGTTAAAGGCTGAGGATCTTCATTCGGTAGTTGTTGATAAAGCCTTTGATCTTGATAATTAACAAAATAAACAACTCCATCAACTACTAAAAAAGCTCCCCCGCCATACTCATGGACACGACTACGAATATTAAAAGGAGAAGGTGTAATTTCCTCGATTTTTTCATCACAACCGTATTTAACTAACACATTCCGTCCCCCTTCTTGGGGTCTTCCTTCTAACCAATAAATATCATTTTTATCAAAAAGAACACCACCCAATTTAATACTTTGAGCAACAATTAAATCAGAAGTAATGGGAGATTGCCAAGAACCAAACGGGGCAACTTTAGAAGATAACATAAGGTAAAATTTAAGAGTTTTTATTAAACTAAATTAAATTAAGGGAACGTCAAGCCCATAACAACGGTCAATTATAACGATAATTAACGAGAAAAGCACGGGAGTCGTGACGATGGCTAAAATACGGGTAGGACTGCTATTTGGGGGGCGATCCGGAGAACATGAAGTTTCGATTAACTCCGCCACGGCTATTGCCCAAGGATTACAAACAGAAGACAATAAGCATAAATACGATGTCTTACCCGTCTATATTCAAAAAAATGGTGTCTGGATAGCTGGAGACACCGCACAACAGGTTTTAGAGACAAAAACTCCTCTCTCCACAGAAGATGTCAAGCGATCGCAGCTATGGCAGTTTCCTTCACAAGTTCAGGATATCGATGTTTGGTTTCCTGTTCTGCATGGTCCCAATGGAGAAGATGGCACTATTCAAGGGTTATTAACCTTAATGCAGGTTCCTTTTGTGGGTAGTGGTGTGTTAGGATCGGCTGTGGGTATGGATAAAATCGCCATGAAAATGGCCTTTTCTGAGGCGGGACTTTCCCAAGTAAAGTATGTAGCCGTTGAGCGATCGCAGATTTGGTCCAACCCCTGCATTTTTCCCAAACTCTGTGACGACACTGAAGCTACTTTGGGTTATCCTTGCTTTGTCAAACCAGCTAATCTGGGATCGTCCGTCGGTATTGCTAAAGTGCGATCGCGTTCTGAACTGGAAATCGCTCTAGATACTGCAGCCAGTTACGATAGACGCATTGTTATAGAAGCAGGGGTTAAGGCCAGAGAGCTAGAATGTGGCGTTCTAGGGAACGATAACCCGAAAGCTTCGGTAGTGGGTGAGGTTACTTTTGATAGTGATTTTTATGACTATGAAACTAAGTACACGGAAGGCCGTTCTCAAGTGCATATTCCCGCCAATCTACCCGAAAAGATTATAGCTCAAATTCAAGAAATGGCGATTAAAGCTTTTAAAACCGTTGATGCTGCTGGTTTGGCAAGGGTTGACTTTTTTTATGTAGAAGAAAGCCAAGAAATTTATCTTAATGAAATTAATACTCTCCCAGGATTCACTAAGTTCAGTATGTATCCTCAGTTATGGGCAGCTACAGGAATACCCTTTGAAACCTTAGTCGATCAATTAGTACAATTTGCTTTGGAAAAATAGTAATCATGACTAGTAAAAAGTTCCTTTATAAGGGAGAAGAAAAGATAGAAGATACAACCCAAGCAATGTGGCAAACTTACCATGACTTTAAAGCGGTTCAGGGGGATAAAGTATACACATCCCAAAAGCCAATGCCGACTGTAGTTTAGCTCAGTTAACTTATCAATGAAGAATTGATATATAGCTAATAACTGATTAAATCTCAGAAAACTTTTTTAAACATTAGAATTGAGAGTGAGATTAGCAGATATAACCACAGGAACATAACAGTTCTTTTTAACCCTTGAAGAACAAGATGCCTCTTCTGACAGAAGAGGAAAGAGGCTAGGAGTGGGTATTTGCTATACCTCACTCGTTAAAAGAAATGCTATACTACCTGAGTCATTTTCCTATTCTTCTTCCGTCTCCTTTTTAGAACTCGGAGAAGCATTATAAAGAGCATCCAGTTGTTGTCTAGCATCTTCTACACTAACCGAACGCATGACTAATAAGGGTTCATTAATGGGTTGACCTCGTTCATCAAGTAACTCAG
>JBFRWB010000196.1:0-2650 GCA_051439375.1 Microcystaceae cyanobacterium | reverse complement strand
AAGACTTGAATAGGAAATTGTTAGCGTCAATTTGACGCTAACTGTCGGTAATTCTCTTTTTCTTTTCTCAATTGATTTGCTTGTAAGGCTTTTCAATCATGCTTTTTTGTTGCGGTGAGCAGTTACCAAAAGTTTTCCAGATAATCTCCTGCTAAATTCTCTAATGGTTCTAAAATCAATTCAATATCCTGTTTTCCCATGAAAACGCCATTACAACCATCCCATTCTTTGCCTAACCTAATAGCAACTTGTTGAGACTTTTCTTGACTATCAAAAAGGATAAGAGTCCCTTTTGATAAGAATTCTATCCGACTTTTTATTCTCATTTGTTCCTGTTCGAGTATTTCTAAAGGATTTTGCATTTTTTTACTCTTTATACTTTTAGAATAATGATAACTGACCCTCAGAGACATTGCTAAGATTCCCTTTGTACCCCCGATGTAAATCAAGATGACACCCAGTACAGACACAGATTAAGTTATCCTCAGAGGAATTACTGGGATTTCTGTCCCAATGATGGGTCTGTAGAGTGTAGGCCATTCTCTTAGAAATTGTCCAATCGTCAGGGATTTTTTGCCCAGGTTCAATACACTTTCGTCCACATTTCTGACAAGTCCAATTTGCCTTTTTCTTCAGTTCTAAAGTTAATTCTTGACCGTTACTGGGATAGCGTGATGAAGCCATTGATTATTATTATCTTTTAGGTTAAAATGAGTAGGACAAATAAACTAAACTTGGCTCACTATTGATAAATTAATTCCTATATAATACCAACTATTTCTCACCTAGCAACTATTAATAAATATTAAGAAATGTCCCCCAAACCCCAAATCCGCACCCTCAAAAAGAAACCCACAGCCCCCGAAGAAACGAACACGCCGTCGGTGGACACTTCAGAAAGCATTGATCCTGCCCCGACAACGACCAAGACTACAGAGACTTTAGCACAACCCCCAACTGCTAAATCTACGGCAACTACTACCGAAAAACTCAAGGAAGAAACAGCTAATTCTACACCATCTAACGGTCAAACAGAGATCGCCACTGTCACCTCAGAGTCCGTTGCTGCAACGGACACCCAAAGTAGTAGCGATACCGGCCATCAATCCACTGACGAAACAGAGGCTGATCTAGATAAGCCGATTTTTCAGGCGATCGGCACATTGCAAGGTAAACCAGAGGAAGACAAAGAGAACCCAGGTCAGTTTTTTATCAGGTTGGGTGGGAAACGTTATGGATTATTCATAGCTGGTTATCGTTATCAAGCTTGGCTGAAGCAAATAGCCGCTAACCCTGACCAAACCTTATTTTTACGAGTTTATCCGAAATGTTTGATGATTCCCCGTAAACCACCAAAAATCTACTTTCAGGTGGCAGCATGGGAAGCAGAGAATCCCTGGGAAGAAGCACCAGGACAGTTTCGGCTTAAAGGAATTTGGCAGTTTGTACCACAGGTACGAACCCCTGTTATTTCGGTGTATCGCAACAAAGATGCAGAAGACCCCAAAAAAAAGTTTAAGGCGGCGCATATTCCCATATTAATGAGAAGAGAAGATGAGGCAAAACCCTTTCGTTTCAATCCGAAAATAGCCAAGGAAGACTTACCGCCTCGTTGGTTTATTCAGGGGCTATTTAAGTTCATTCCTTCAAGGGATTCTTTCGGTTTTTCCGAGGATTTAGAACCCCCCACAAAAGATATTCCTTACTACAAAAAACCTCGCAAGGATGTTCCACAGAAAGAATCGGCTCTTGGGTCTCCAAATAAATCAAAGAAACCATCAGGTCTAAAGACTGAAAAGCCACAGAAAAAGGCTTTGGAGAAAACAACTGAATTGTCGCCCTCAAATGAGCCTTAATCAACAGGAAATATAATATCGAAATGGACTACCGATTTTAAGATGCCCACCTTACTTAATTCACAACTTAAAACTATCCTAGAAGAATTAGGGAGACAAGTTAAAAGCCTTTACTCAGAAAAATTATCCCAAATTATTCTTTATGGTTCTCAAGCAAGAGGGGAGGCAACAGTTGATTCTGATATTGATATTTTAATTGTTCTTAAACAACCTTTCGATTACTCTGAAGAACTTGAAAAAACCAGTCAATTAATAGCTGATTTATCTCTCAAGTATAATACATTAATTTCTCGTTCATTCATTGAGCAACAACGTTTGACTTCAGAAAATAGTCCTTTTATTCGTAATATCCGTAAAGATGGAATTGTTTTATGACTCCTGAGCAACAGGGACTTTTAACCAAGGCCGATCGTAGTTTAGAAGCAGCAAAAACTTTACAAGAAGAGGGGTTTAATGAGTTCGCTGTCTCCCGTGCTTATTATGCTATGTTTTATGTAGCATCGGCTTTATTAGAAGGAGAAGGATTATCTTTTGCAAAGCATTCAGCAGTTATTTCAGCTTTAGGGGAACGATTTGCTAAAACTAGCCGTATTCCCCAAGATTATCATCGATACCTTATTGATGCTCAAGCACAGCGTAACCGTGGTGATTATAATATTGATCCTAATATCAGTGAAGCTGATGCTCAATTACTAATATCAAGAGCCGAGAGTTTTCTTGATTTTGTTGTTAGAAATATTGATTCTATATGAAGAAGATAAACTATTAAATCCAACCTCGTAATCGATAAATAA